>NZ_JAUOEQ010000005.1:0-231278 GCF_031931965.1 Shewanella sp. SP2S2-6
CGCTTCATACGACTTCACGTCGCACGAGCAATTTCGAGTTAGTCGCGAGAAGTTGGCTAACGAAATTCTTATCTCATTGCCGCACATTTCCTCATTGATTTCCTGCTATCAGCTACTTACTTACTTAGTTAGTTAGTTAGTTAGTTAGTTAGTTAGTTAGTTAGTTAGTTAGTTAGTTAGTTAGTTAGTTAGTTAGTTAGTTCGGGCTTATATCAGGTGGAAATTTATATATATAGCCGTATTTTTATGAACCTGATTTAGAACGTTATCATACAAATATCTGCGTGCGCCATCTGACTTTAATAGCTTTAAAAATCAACATGTCATGTTGTAGTGGTGAATTTTAGAACCACACGTGAGTCATTTTTACCTGCTCCTAGAAATTTAATAACTGTGATTATTGATCACTTGTGCCGATTCAGGTGTAGATATTTGGGAAAGAGAAATATTAATCCCCAATAAATAGTCCATTAAATAAGTTCTATTAAACAGTCTATTAAGAAGATATGTAGATTATTTAGGACTATTTAGCTTACACTACACAAGGCATGTATACCCAACCGCAAAAAGCCTTTAGGGCACAAAAGCTCGACAAGGTTGAGCAGGATATTTTGGCCGTTGCTCAGTCTGGCGTCCCCGTTTCTCGGGTATTTTTGGCCGATGGCGATGCCATGAGTTTGCCCTTTGCGCGCCTCGAAGCGATTTGTGAGCTGATCAACCGCCACTTGCCGCAGGTGACTCGCATCAGCAGTTATTGTTTGCCGCGCAATCTGAATAATAAAACCCCAGAGCAACTCGCACGTCTGCGCGAACTCGGGCTGTCTTTACTCTATGTGGGTTGCGAAAGTGGCGATGACGAAGTGCTCGCCAAAATCCAAAAGGGCGAAACCTTCGAATCATCCTTAGCGGCACTGCTTAAAATCCGCGCGGCGGGGATGAAGTCATCTGTGATGATCCTTAATGGTTTAGGCGGTGTCGCGCTATCCCATCAACATGCGGTTAATTCGGCCAAGTTAATGAATGCCGCCCAGCCCGATTATTTATCCACATTGGTAGTCACTTTACCGCTAGGCACGGAGCGAATGGACGCGGTATTTGGCGGGCAATTTCAGTTGCCGGATCAAATGGGCTTGTTCCAAGAAATGCACACCTTATTGGATCATTTGGAATTAGAGCAAACGATATTTAGATCCGATCATGCCTCTAATTACCTTGTGCTAAAAGGAGTATTAGGTAAGGACAAGGCCAAATTGCTGGCACAGGTTGCACTCGCCATCAATGCGCCGCGAAGCATTCCCTTAAGGCAAGAATGGCAGCGCGGACTCTGATTGTGTCATGCGTGAGTGATGAGTCGTTAAGCTTCCACTCGGAATTGTAAGCTCATTTTATTCGGGCTTCGTGGCTTAGGTGGTTTCGGGTTGGCATAAGGAGAGGGCCTCTTCTAACCAGTTGAAGAACGCCAATTCATTGTTGCCAAGCCTTTCCGTATGACTCAACAACACATAATGATGCCCTGATGGGATAAAGCCAAATGGCGCGATGAGCCTGCCGCTTGTTAGGTCGTCAACAATCAGGGGATACGAGCCTATGGCGCCTCCGAGTCCATCAACCGCTGCCTGCAGGCAGAAATAGAAATGTTCGAAGGATTTCGACTTGTTGGTTGAGAAGTTGTGCCCCGAACGCTGTGACCAATCCGACCATGCAGAGGGCCGAGAGTCGCTATGCAGCAGGACAATATCGTCCCAGTTTTGCTGAATTTGCCGCCAATATTCAGGCGAAAACACCGGTCCAACCCACTCATTAACTAAATTGTGCTTGCTGTATTCAGGGGGGATATGAAAATCGTCTCGCCGAATGGCTAAAGATAATCCGGATTCTGCCAGTTTGACTGGCCCGCCAGCCGTCGATAACCGAACGTCTATGCCTGTTAGTTGGAAAAAACTAGCTAGCCGCGGCATTAACCAGCGCATGGTGAGTGTGGGTTCACAGGAGACCTCAAGATAATGATGGCTCTCCCGAGTCAGCTGCTTTACCCCACTATCTAAGGTGTTAAAGGCTATATCTGTGTAGCGCTTGAGCAATTCTCCTTCTTGAGTGAGACACATCCCTCGGCCTTGCTTATAAAACAATATTTGCGATAAGTGGTTTTCCAAGAGTTTTATTTGCTTACTGACCGCGCCGTGAGTGATATGCAATTTCTCTGCGGCCTGGCTGTAACTCGAGGACTCGGCCGTAATGTGAAATACATAGAATGCTTTTAAATGTCTCATATGTGACTTTTTCTCACGGTTTTAGTGCCTTCTTTTCGATTATAACTTACCAGCGACTCGATACAATTACCGCTTGCTAATAAACCCTTAGGAGCGGAAATGGAGTTATTGAGTATTGTGATATTTGGGCTGCTGATTGTGGTTAGCCCAGGTGCCGATTTTGTGTTGGTCTTTAAAAATAGTGCCATGTATGGCAGAAAAGCGGGGATGTTGACGGCCCTTGGAATTGGCGCGGGAGTTTGTGTCCATATTAGCTATTCAATCATTGGGATCAGTCAGTTAATTGCCAACAATGCCGGATTATTTAGCCTAGTGAAATATGTGGGAGCAGCGTATTTAATCTATCTTGGGATCACAGGTTTATTGACTGCCAAGCTCACCTTAGATTATGGGACTCAGCTTGTTAAACCGGTAGAAAATCGAAAGTACATTATGCAAGGATTTTTATGTAATGTACTGAATCCTAAAACGATGATTTTCTTTTTAAGTGTATTTAGCCAGCTGATTTCATCCCATAGTGACGGCTTAGGATTCGTCATCAGCTATGGTGTTTATATCGCAGTGTTACACGGGATCTGGTTCTGCATCGTTGCATATTTAGTGACATCAGCCAAAGCCACTCGAGTATTGAAACGTTTTGGTCATAGGATTAATCAGGCCTGTGGTGTGGGTCTTATAACCTTTGGTGCGATATTATCAACTAACGCTTGAAGCTGATTTCTTCCCCCCTGAGGTGATAGGTTTTAGTCCAGTTTTTAACTCGGTCTAAAGTTGACTTAAACTCACAGTTAATTCGAATGGCCTCAGGGGAGGAAGATATATTCGCTAGGGTTCCCTTAAGCCAGCATCAGATGTCTATTATGGATTGCTCAGAATGTTGAGCCAATTCATGCCACTGTGCTGGCTATCTCAAGGTTAATGGAAAGGTTAAGGAAAAAACCTAGCCAACCAATGGACGGCAAAATAAGGGCTAGCGAAACAGTGGGGCTAAAAAGGAGGGGGGATTGAGATAAGAGTGCTGTTGCTCCAAGCACTATAAGTGATATCTCCAATTTTTTATCAGGCTACAAAGTTTCACTTCAAGATCTGCTCAATCGGTCCTCTCCATCTAAATACTGCAAAAAATCACTTAACATATATGTTTTTTCATATATGCTTTATTCCATATGTAATCTGATCATTTTGGGAGCACTCGATGCAACCTGTCGCATTTTTTAAGGCACTTGCCGATGAGACTCGGCTTAAATGCCTACTGCTAATCCAGCGTGAAGGTGAATTATGTGTGTGTGAGCTGATGGCTGCGCTGTCTGAGAGTCAGCCTAAGGTCTCGCGCCACTTGGCTCAGTTGAAAAAGGCTGGGTTGTTGGTCGATAGACGCCAAGGTCAATGGGTGTTTTATCGGATCAATGCTGAGATCGCGCCTTGGTGCCAGCAGGTGCTTGGCCAAACCTGTGATGATAACGACAGCTTTTTGCAGGAGAACGTGCGTAATCTTTGTCAGATGGGCGGTCGACCCGATCGCCTTAAGGCTTGCTGCTAAGTTGAAAATAGGTGTGTGATATTTTCTATTAGGATAAGAGTTATTTGAGGCAGTTATGGGAATTTTTGAGCGTTATTTAAGTGTTTGGGTAGGGCTGAGTATTCTTGCTGGAGTTGTATTTGGGAATGTTGCACCTAGCGTATTTGCGGCCGTTGCCGCGCTAGAATTTGCTCATGTTAACTTAGTGATAGCCCTGTTTATCTGGATCATGATTTATCCCATGATGGTGCAGATTGATTTTTCCGCAGTGAAAGATGTCGGTAAAGCACCGAAAGGACTGGTGTTAACACTCATCATCAACTGGTTAGTCAAACCTTTTACTATGGCATTGTTAGGCTGGTTATTTTTCAAGTTGCTATTTGCCGACTGGGTTGATCCACAAACTGCCAGTGAATATATCGCGGGAATGATATTGCTCGGTGTGGCGCCTTGTACTGCAATGGTGTTTGTGTGGAGTCAACTGACGAAAGGTGACCCGAACTACACCTTAGTGCAAGTCTCTGTAAACGATATCATTATGGTGTTTTTATTTGCGCCACTCTCAGCATTATTACTCGGTGTGAGCGATATTCAAGTGCCATGGGAAACCCTGTTACTTTCCGTGGTCCTCTATGTGTTACTGCCTTTGATTGCCGGTGTCGCGACTCGAAAACGCCTTGAAGCTCGCCATGATGTGAGTGCTGTGCCGCAGTTGCTGACAAAGCTTAAACCTTGGTCTGTGATCGGTTTATTAGCCACTGTTGTGTTGTTATTTGGTTTTCAGGCTGAAACCATTATCTCCCAGCCACAGAACATACTGTTAATCGCTATTCCTTTGATTATTCAAAGTTATGGCATTTTTATTTTAACCTATTGGTTGGCCTTAAAACTGAAACTAACCCATGCGATTGCCGCACCTGCGAGCATGATAGGTTCTTCAAACTTTTTTGAGCTGGCGGTCGCCGTAGCCATTTCATTATTTGGTCTGCACTCGGGAGCTGCCTTAGCTACTGTGGTTGGGGTGTTGGTTGAAGTGCCTGTGATGTTGTCGCTGGTGTACTTTGCTAATCGTACGCGGCACTGGTTTTAATCTTAAGTAATAGCATGATGTAAGTCGATATTTCATTAAGGATCAATATGTTCCAAATATTTACTGATTTTGCGACTTGGCTAGTGTACGGCGTGTTTGGCTTAGAGGCGGGTTCGGCCTTGGGCGGCGCTGTGCATTTTTTTGTTGAAGATGTCAGTAAAATTTTTGTATTGCTGGTGGTGATGATTTATCTCATCGCCTTGCTGCGTGCGTCCTTAGATGTTGAGCGAGTCCGCGATTATTTAGCGGGTAAGAATAAGGGCTTGGGTTATCTGCTGGGATCGATTTTTGGTGCCATCACGCCTTTTTGTTCTTGCTCGAGTATCCCCGTCTTTTTAGGTTTTA
The DNA here is from genome assembly GCF_031931965.1 of Shewanella sp. SP2S2-6. Taxonomy (NCBI): domain Bacteria; kingdom Pseudomonadati; phylum Pseudomonadota; class Gammaproteobacteria; order Alteromonadales; family Shewanellaceae; genus Shewanella; species Shewanella sp. SP2S2-6. Next base: position 5,225 of record NZ_JAUOEQ010000005.1, read on the forward strand.
CCTCGGCCGGGATCCCCCTTGGGATCACTATGGCCTTTTTGATCACTTCTCCTTTGATCAACGAGGTCGCCGTGCTGCTGCTCATCAGTTTACTCGGCTGGAAATTTACCTTGCTATATGTGGTTGTGGGCATGACAGTGGGTGTGCTCGGCGGATTATTGTTAGATGCGATGAAGGCCGAACGTTGGTTGCAATCCTTCGCCGCCGAAGCCCTCGTCCGTGGGCGCCAAATGGCGGTATCTGATACCGTTTCTACCGCTGCGCGGGTCTTATCTTTTTCTGAACGGCATCAATTTGCCAAAGCTGAGGCGGTTGAGATTTTTGGCCGAGTCTGGAAGTGGGTCATTATCGGCGTGGGTCTTGGCGCTGCCTTGCACGGTTTTGTGCCTGAGGGTTGGGTTGAAACCCATTTAGGTCAAGGTCAATGGTGGTCTGTGCCTGCGGCAGTGTTAGTCGGTATTCCTCTGTATTCGAACGCGACGGGCATCATTCCTGTGATGGAAAGTTTGCTGGCGAACGGTCTACCAATTGGTACTACGCTAGCGTTTTGCATGAGCACAGTGGCTGCCAGTTTCCCCGAATTTATTTTACTGAAACAAGTGATGCAGTGGCGCCTGTTGGCGCTGCTGTTGGTTGTGCTATTGACGGCATTTACGTTAGTAGGTTGGATTTTTAATTTTGCAGTACCGTATCTTTAAGGAAATAACATGAAACAAGTCAAAGTATTAGGTAGTGGTTGCGCTAAATGTAGTAAAACCGCCGAGATGATTGCGGACATATCAGAAGAAATGGGCGTGGATGCGATTGTGAAAAAGGACACAGATCCGCAAACCCTGTTGAAATTTAAAGTGATGAAAACGCCTGCGGTCGTGATCGATGGTGAGTTAATCCACAGCGGCTCAGTACCGACCCGAGATGAAATTGAAGGATGGCTAAGGGAGTAAATTAGCCGCCATTATCGTTGAGCAAGACTTGCTTGTGGCCTAGTAATAATCGTCGTTAACAAGATGCGCCATTGTCATCCACTAGGGTTGGCAATGGCGATGTTATCACTTAAGTAAAAAGTCCGTCTTATTCATAACATATTAAAAATTAACAATATAAATTTAAAATCAACATATTGGGATATCATCATGGCAATCAAAATCGGCATTAATGGCTTCGGCCGTATGGGGCGTTTAGCACTGCGCGCGGCATGGGACTGGGATGAGGTGGAGTTTGTGCAGATCAACGATCCCGCAGGCGACGCCCATACATTGGCACATTTACTCGAGTTTGATTCTGTCCATGGCCGTTGGCGTTATCCAGTGACGGCGAATGCCGATGCGATCCAGATCCAAGATAAAGCCATTCGCACCACGCGCAATAAAGCCATTGCCGAGACCGATTGGTCGGGATGCGATGTAGTGATTGAAGCCTCTGGGGTGATGAAAACCAAAGCCTTACTGCAAGCTTATTTAGATCAAGGTGTTAAGCGGGTGGTTGTCACTGCTCCCGTGAAAGAAGAGGGCGTGTTAAATGTGGTGATGGGCGTGAACCATCAACTATACGATCCTGCCATTCATCCCATAGTGACCGCCGCATCTTGTACCACTAATTGCCTTGCGCCTGTGGTGAAAGTGATCCATGAGCAGATAGGCATCAAACACGGTTCTATGACCACTATCCACGATATTACTAACACCCAAACCATTCTCGATGCGCCGCATAAAGATTTACGCCGCGCCCGCGCCTGTGGTTTGAGTTTAATCCCAACCACCACGGGCAGCGCGACTGCGATTACCCATATTTTCCCTGAGCTTAAGGGCAAGCTTAATGGTCACGCCGTGCGGGTGCCACTGGCTAATGCTTCGCTGACCGATTGTGTGTTCGAGCTTGAGCGCGCCGTTACCGAAGCGGAAGTGAATGCGCTACTTAAAACCGCCGCCGAGGGTGAGCTTAAGGGGATTTTAGGCTATGAAGAGCGGCCGCTGGTGTCGGTGGATTACAAAACCGATCCGCGATCGAGCATTGTAGATGCGCTCTCGACCATGGTGGTGAATGGCACTCAACTTAAGCTCTATGTGTGGTACGACAATGAATGGGGCTACGCTAACCGTACGGCTGAGCTCGCCCGTTTAGTCGGCCAGCTTGATTTGCCGCGCTAGGAGAGCTTAATGTCTGCCGCCAAGCACTTTGATCAACTAATGCAATTGCCCGCTGCTGTGCGGCAATATTTGCTGATCACCTTCAATTATTGGAGTTTTACCTTAACCGATGGCGCACTGCGGATGTTAGTGGTGCTGCATTTTCACGACCTTGGCTACAGTCCGCTAGCGATCGCTATGCTGTTTTTGTTCTACGAGATTTTTGGCGTAGTGACCAATCTACTGGGCGGCTATCTTGGTGCGCGTTTAGGGTTAAATCGCACCATGAACGTGGGCCTTGGGATGCAAGTGTTTGCCTTAGCCATGTTATTAGTGCCGGCGGCGAGTTTACCTTTGTGGCTCGCCGGCGTGCCTTGGGTGATGGCGGCGCAGGCGTTATCTGGAGTAGCTAAAGATCTCAATAAGATGAGCGCCAAAAGCGCGATCAAACTGCTAGTGCCAAAAGGCGAGCAGGGCAAGCTTTATAAGTGGGTTGCCTTGTTAACGGGTTCTAAAAATGCCCTCAAGGGTGCGGGATTTTTCCTCGGCGGCGTTTTGCTTGCCTTACTTGGGTTTGAGCTGGCGATCGCCACTATGGCGAGCATGCTTGGACTCGTATGGTTACTCAGTCTAGTGATGCTGAAAAAGGATTTAGGTAAAGCCAAGAATAAACCCAAATTTACGGAGATTTTCTCTAAGAGTCGCAGTGTGAACATTCTCTCGGCGGCACGATTATTCCTGTTTGCCGCCAGAGATGTGTGGTTTGTAGTGGCGCTGCCTGTGTATCTGGCGAGTAAATTTGGCTGGGATCATTGGGCGGTGGGCGGCTTTTTAGCTGTGTGGGTTATTGGCTATGGCATAGTGCAAACCTTGGCACCTAAGATCACAGGGAATCATGAACACCAAAGCTTAGCAGTCGGTGCTGTACCCGATGGTCGCAGCGCGTTAATTTGGGCCAGTTTGCTGGCCTTTGTGCCAGCGCTGATTGCCTGCGCGATACAGTTTAGTTTTTATCCCGAGGCCAGTTTGTTGTTGGGTCTCATGTTATTTGGTGCCCTGTTTGCGGTGAACTCATCGCTGCACAGTTACTTGATTGTGAGTTACGCCAGTGAAGATGCGGTGTCACTGGATGTGGGTTTCTATTACATGGCCAATGCTATGGGGCGTTTAGTCGGCACTGTGCTGTCTGGCTTAGTGTATCAAGCCTATGGTTTAGCTGCCTGTTTGTGGATTTCGACCGCTTTTATCGGCATCACTGCGATGATTTCGATTAAGTTACCTCGGCAAGCTGTGGAATAAGTGCTAATGCAAACGTGGCTCAAGGCATCAACACATAACTACAAAGGGTTAATGTTACCTGCGTGTCGGCGTTTTTGGCGCAGCCTGTGTATGAGTTTAGGCTTGTGCTTAAGTTTGTTAGCCTTACCTCTTTACGCCGCTCAAACGCAGCCCGCGTTAATTCCGACATTAACACCAGCAAGTGATTGGAAAAACTTAACTTACATTACCCAAGCTTTTAGTGAAATTGCCCTTAAAAATGAGTATGACGTGGCGAAACACCGGGTGCGTAAGTGGCGCATTCCGGTACGAGTGTTTGTCGAACACCAAGTGGGCGACAGGGCGCTGCACACTCAATTAGTACGGATGCACTTAGCGCACTTAGCCGAGATTACGGGTCATGATATTCAGCTGGTGGATACGCTCTTGGATGCAAATCTGCACTTAGTGTTTACCCGTCAATCCCAATGGGAGAGCGAGGTTACCCGCTTAATGGGGCCAAGTTCCGCGAAAAATGTCCACGGCTCAGTGTGTATGGCCAAGTTTGCCCTTAATGCTAAGAGTGAAATTGAACGCGCATGGGTGATCATTCCCGTTGATCAGGCGCAAATGCACGGTAAGTTAGTGGCTTGCGTAGTTGAGGAAATTACTCAAGTGCTCGGGCTGCCCAATGATTCTGAAAAAGTATTCCCCTCCATTTTTAACGATAAAACCCCGCAGGATTTACTTACAGGGCTCGATTTCATTCTGCTTAAATTGCTCTATAGCCCGAATATTCGCGCTGGTATGACGGCCGCTGAGGTCAAAGCGCCATTGCTGTTCTTGCTCGAACAATGGCAGCGTGATGGCACCCTAATCCATGCCGATAAAACCGTGCGTCAAGGCCAGTTATACCCTTTATTAGGTTATTGATGTTTGAGTGTTACTGCGAAAGTTGACATTGCTCGCATGCGACCAATTAATCCTTTTTCTTTGAGTAATAAGGGCATAGTCTAGCTTTATACAAGGTAAAAACGTTGGAGGGACACCATGCGAATGACACTGCAGTTTTTAGGGGCGACAGAGGAAGTGACCGGCTCATGTCATTTGCTCTCGATCGATCATGAACACTTATTACTCGATTGTGGTTTGATCCAAGGTGGTAAAGCGGATGAACTGCGTAATCATGATCCCTTCGCCTTCGACCCTGAGTCTATTTCCGCTGTTGTGCTCAGCCATGCCCATATCGACCATTCAGGGCGTTTACCTCTCTTAGTCAAAGCGGGTTTTGATGGGCCTATCTATACCCATAAAGCCACGGCAGAACTGTGCGCCATCATGCTTAAAGATGCCGCTATGCTACAGAGCCGCGACACCGAAAGGGTCAATAAAAAGCGCGCTAAACATGATCTTGACCCTCTTGAGCCACTGTTCACCGTTGAAGATGCCGAACAGGCCATCACCCAATTTGTGCCGCTGGAATACGGTCAAGTCACTCGGGTTATTCCCCATGTGGATATTTGCCTCTCAGATGCGGGACATATTTTAGGTTCGGCCTTAGTCGAGCTGTGGTTAGGCGAAGGTAAGTCCCAGAAGAAAGTCATCTTCAGTGGCGATCTTGGCCGTGCGGGTATGCCGATATTACGTAATCCGACCTTAGTGGATACGGCGGATTTAGTGTTAATGGAAAGCACCTACGGTAATCGTTTCCACCGCAGTTGGACCGATACCCTTGCCGAGTTGAAGGATATTTTTGCTAAGACAGTCAACGAGAGCCAAGGCAATATCTTGCTGCCAGCTTTCTCGGTTGGACGGGCGCAGGAGTTATTATATCTTTTTCATTTATATGCTAAAGAATGGGATCTCGGTCGCTGGAAAATCTGCCTAGACAGCCCCATGGCGATTGAGGCGACGCGGGTGTACGTCAATAATTATCCGTTAATGGATGAGGATTTTAAACGCTTTACCCGCCAACATCCTGGGCAGCATCCGCTGTTGTCGAATGTCGAGTTTATCCAGACGACCGAAGAGTCGATGGCGCTGAACGAAGTGCATAAGGGATTGATCATTATCGCGGGTAGCGGCATGTGTAACGGTGGACGTATTCGTAGCCACTTAGAGCATAATCTATGGCGACCTGAATGCGATGTGATTATCTGTGGTTATCAAGCCCTTGGCACACCAGGGCGTGCCTTGGTTGACGGTGCTGAGGAGCTGACTATCCATGGCAATAGTATTAAAGTTGCGGCTAAGTTACACACAGTGGGCGGGCTTTCTGCCCATGCAGATCAAGCTGAATTATTGCGTTGGTATCGCCATTTTGAAGGCCAACCGCCGCTGATTTTAGTCCACGGTGAACCCGACGCGCAGCATGGATTGGTCGATGTGATTAACCAAGACCCTAAGACTAAACCTCAAGCTACTGCGATAGCGACCCACGGCGACAGGTTAGATTTAACCGCGCTGCCACAGTTAGTGTGGAAACCAGCTTAAGTTAACTATTCTACATAGCCGCGTACTGCTCGATAGACTCCCTGCATCATCATTGCGGGGAGTTTTTATTTGTGTTGCAAATCAATACCTCACCGCTCGGCAACGACTCTGTTCACTAATCGATTCCAGATAAATTCGCAGATGATTTAGATTTCCAATTGTTAACTATTCGTTGTAATCTGAGATGCAACTGTTAGATTGGCTCCTTGATATGTCGTATACGTTAGGCCAAGTCCTAATCCGATATAGTCAGTCAAACTATAACAATAACAAGCAATCACGAGGTTTGAATGGAAGCGATTACGGAGTTTGTTGGCCTGATTAATGGCTTTGTCTGGGGCACACCTATGTTGGTGATGATCTTAGGCGTTGGTTTGTTTCTTTCCCTCGGGCTGAGATTGATGCCCATTCTGAAATTAGGCACAGGCTTTAAGTTACTCTGGTCTGGCCGTATTCCCGACAAAGATAAAAATGTGAAAGGAGATGTGAGCCCGTTTAATGCGCTGATGACTTCCCTTTCAGCCACCATTGGTACGGGTAATATTGCAGGTGTGGCGACGGCGATTTTTGTCGGTGGCCCTGGCGCGTTATTTTGGATGTGGTGCACCGCATTAGTGGGTATGGCGACTAAGTATTCTGAGGCCGTGCTGGCGGTGAAATTCCGCGAAGTCGACGACAATGGCAACCATGTCGGTGGCCCTATGTATTACATTAAAAATGGTCTCGGCAAGAAGTGGGCTTGGTTGGGCACATTGTTTGCGATTTTTGGATCACTCGCTGGCTTTGGTATTGGTAACACAGTGCAAGCCAACTCAGTGGCGGCAGCATTAAGCAGTAACTTCGGCGTTCCAGCTTGGATTTCTGGCGTGATAATGATGCTGCTTGTAGGTGCAGTATTGATGGGCGGCATTAAGCGAATCGCTGAAGTTGCCGGTAAGTTAGTGCCATTTATGACGATTTTTTATATCACTGCTGGCCTTGGTGTATTGGTGGTGCATATTCAAGATGTGCCAGCGGCGTTTGCCCTCATTATTCACAGTGCTTTTAATCCTGTCGCAGCCCAAGGCGGTTTCGCGGGCGCAGCTGTGTGGGCGGCGATTCGTTTTGGTGTGGCGCGCGGCGTATTCTCCAACGAAGCGGGTTTAGGTAGTGCGCCGATAGCCCATGCTGCGGCACAAACCAATAATCCTGTGGCGCAGGGGCTGGTGGCTATGCTCGGCACCTTTATCGATACGATCGTGGTCTGCTCGATTACAGGGTTGGCCATTGTGGTTTCAGGCTCTTGGACCTCAGGTGAGAATGGCGCTGCGCTGACGTCATACGCTTTCTCCCATGCTTTGCCTCTGGGTAATTATATCGTCGCCATCGCCTTGTCTATCTTTGCCTTTACCACCATTATTGGCTGGAGTTTTTACAGCGAAAAATGTGTGCAGTATCTCTTTGGTATCAAAGCGGTAAAACCTTTTAGGTTGCTATGGACCATAGCCGTGCCACTAGGCGCGGTGAGTTCATTGGATTTTATCTGGTTATTGGCTGATACCTTAAACGCCATGATGGCCATTCCTAACTTAATCGCCTTGGCACTGTTAAGCCCTGTGGTCTTTGGTTTAACGCGGGAATACTTCATTAAAAAGCGTGCCGATGAAGCAGCAAAGGCCCAATCTTAATCTGATGAATAAAGTTGAATCACGTTAGAATAAAAAAAGCTCACCTAGTTGTGAGCTTTTTTCATTTAAATTAATAATCTTTACGTATTAATCCGAGTTGTTATCGAACTCAGTATCGTCGAGTAACTCAAAGGTTGGTTCGACGTTTGGTAAGTCTTTAAACAGGCGAGTGAAGTGACGTTGTACGCCTTTCAAATCGATTCCCGCGAGACCTGAAGCAAAACCAAACCAAGCATAAAGACCACTAAAGTTATCGAACATGGGCGGCAAATATTTCGGTGTCGTCAGTATGCCCTCTTGGCAAGCTTGGTATAACACTGGGATATCTTCGATCGCCAATTTACCGAGGAATAACATAGGGATAAGTTCGGGAAGGCCCGAGGTGATAGCACTGCGGATAAAGTTAATGTTTTCCACATAGCCGCGCACATAGGAAATATCCTTAGTGAAGAAGCTGCCGCCTTCTACCATACCCCCACGGAAAACCCTTTGGGTGACGCGATAACTGTCGGTCGCGCTCAGGTTTAATCCTCTGAAATAATTAAATACTTCAATAAAGTCGGCGCCATTTTCTGCCATATCGACCGCGGCGACACGGTCGCTAATACGCCGAGCTCGTCCCGGATTTGAACTTAGGGTCAGCATTTCCAGTAAAACAGCTAAACCCTCTTGAGTCGCGGCTACTCGCGGCGAACCGACACTGAGCCAAGTGGCGTGGGGTTGGGCTCGACCATTGAGCGTTGTGCCGACATGCACCCAACCTTCGTGAACCTCGTATACATTGAGATCTGATTCGCTGAACATGGCTTTGCTATTGAGCTTAACGGTATCGCCACCCACAGCGGCATCGGAGACGATACCGTCACTGAGGCGCACACGCATGTCATCGCTATGGAAATATTTCTCTAAACGTTGACTGAGTACGTGAACCGCTTCGGGTGCGCTAATAATCTTAGGGTGATGTTTATTCATGTGTCTCGCTGCCGGCAGCGAGAAGATATAACTGAGTTTATCGCCTAACTGTCGCAGCGTATGACGATCGCCGTGCAATCTGTGACTCGCGCTGCCGTATAATTCTTGGCTAAGTTTACCAAAGGTCGGCGTGCCTCTGTTTTCGAGCATATCGACCACAAGGCGATATTGATCGACGTTAGCCACCAATATCTTGCCGAGTTTATCCCGTTTACCTAAACGTCTATGGATATCCTGTTTTAGGGAGGCGAGTTCTGCGTGGGTTTTGACGGGGTCAAAAGGTAAGGCAATGTTTTGATAGAACTCTTGCTTGATAGCCGGTAGTACAGTGCCCTTATTTGAGAGAAAACGCTCCTCCATTTCCCGCGGCCATTTGATGGCATCTAAGATTTTTATTGGCGTTTGGATGCGAATTAATTCATCGGAAAAACGGCGTAGATCTTGTTGATATTGGGCTAACGACTCAGACATTCCCGTATATCCTGCAGGTAATTTCAGCGAGAGAGATGTGGCTAATCATAGCCTTAAACCTCATTTATTCATATTGATTCGCAGGCTAGCTGAGGAAATATACCGATTACATAAATTAACTGTTATCGGTTTTGTGAATCATTTTGGTGCACCTGTGACTATTATAGCGCTGTGTGCATTGGATATAAATTAGTAACTATTTGTTTAATATTATTTTATTAATATGGCATTAAAGCTGCTTTGTTTTGGACTTAGCAATCGGTTGATTGGAGTTAAACATGGCAGCGATGAGTTATTTGAGTGTGATCGAGCGGTATCACGAATACGAAGCCACAGTGCATGAACTGATGGAATCGATTTTAACAGGGATTGCCGACGCCGAGTTATTTAAACAACCTAAGGTCGATGTCAAAGCGATGAAAGGAATCGCGAAGAGCTATCCCTTTGTCGAGCTGATGTATTTACTCGATAGCCAAGGCTTGCAGATAAGTCAGAATATCGCCGTGGTAGACCACCAAATTGAGTTAATTCCGTTAGGTGGCAATCGTGATCGAAGCCAACGACCCTATTTCATTAATCGTGATGAGTCCGATGGCGTCAACATTACACGTCCCTATTTATCCAATGCCAGTGGTAATTTATGCCTTTCCGCCTCTTTAGCGATTTATCAACAGGAGCAAAAACTGGGTTATTTAGTGGTGGATGTGGACTTGACCCGTTTGATTGAATTTATGATGGGCGACAGTGCACGGCGGCGCGTAACGCCAGCATTTAAAGCGGTTTATGGCGTGATAGTGGCAGGGTTGTTTGTGCTGGTTACTGTATTACTCTGGACCGCATTGCGGGATATTTACGGACTCTTTACGGTCGAGCGAATTGGCCAAGATCCGCTGCAACCTTTTGGGATCATTATCTTTATGACGTTAGCTTTAGCGATTTTTGATCTCGGGAAAACCATTCTCGAAGAAGAAGTGCTAATGCATAAGGATATCTTTCGCCACAGCTCAACGCGGCGAACCATTACACGGTTTGTGTCTACCATCCTTATTGCCATTTCCATTGAGGCGTTATTGACTATGTTCAAGGCGTCACTCGGTGAGAAACAATATATTGAACCCGCAATTTGGATGATGTTAGCCGTAGTTGGTTTACTCGTAGGATTAGGTGCTTACGTTTATTTAGGCGCTAAGGCCGAATGGTTGCTGATTAAAACTCAAGCCTATAAAAGCGGTAAAAAGTGACTGTGAAACTGCAGCGTTTAATGTGGGCATAAGATGGTTAAACAAAGTCTCACCCAGCACTGAGGGCTGGGTGAGATATTAGGTCTGAGTGGACACGAACTGTGTGAGTTCTAGATGAACACTCTGCGATTTAACGCAGCATCACCCTAATTTTGCCCACTAGATAGTGAGATCAAATAGGCTAGAAAAAATCGTCATCTCCTAATGCACGCTTTAACTCCGCCCGTTCGAGGTAGTCTTCTAAACGCTTTTTGACTTCACGTCTATGTTGCATTGCCTCGGCAGCTTTGCTGTTTCTCGGTGTGGTCATTGCCTCAAGTTCAGTATCGTTGGGCACGACTTCAGTAATATGAGCCATAACGAATTCCTCTTGTTGTTCCTAACGACTTTCTAACTAAAAAGAGTAGGGTAGAAAAGCAAATAATTTTGTGAGTCAGGGTGAAAAATTCTTCCCGTGTGCCGGATGATTCAGCTTGCCGCTGTTTGGCTTAAGCCTGAGGCTACAATTGGATATTTGATTAATTCAGTTCTTGCTTATTTTGTGATTGAGAGCACAACAGTGTCATCGATATATTCGGGTTAATTCCGAGTTAAATAGTAGGATAAACTTGAATTTAGACATATTTACAACAACACTTGTAACTGTGTTTATTGCTGATAGTTTGCTAGGGAATTGGCTCAAATGGACAAGGATGAGTTTTCTAAACTGCATAGCCCATCAAATAATATCTATTTTAGCGTGCTGAGCTCTAGCTGGCTGATGATTATCGCTGCTTTACTTTTCATGGGCATTTCCTGGTATGTGCTGGAGCAATATCTTAGAGATAGGGGTGAAGAGCGTTTCGAAAACAGTGTGCAAGAGTTAACCGAAGCGGTGAATCGCAGAATGCTTGCCTATGAGCAAGTCTTACGCGGTGGTGTTGGCTTGTTATTATCTTCAAATGATGTGACCCGAAAGGAGTGGCAAACCTATGTTGTCAATGCGCATTTATCTGAGTATTACCCAGGTTTTCAAGGCCTTGGCTATGCTCAGTTACTTAAGCCTGACACATTAGATAACCATGTCCAACACGTTCAGGCCGAAGGCTTTAAAGATTATAAAGTATACCCAGAAGGCGTACGTGATCAGTATTGCGTGATCTTGTATTTAGAGCCTTTTGATTGGCGCAATCAAAGAGCCTTTGGTTATGACATGTGTTCCGAGGCTAATCGGCGCAAAGCCATAGATCACGCCATTAGCACTGGCCAGCCAACTATCTCAGGCAAGGTGGCCTTAGTTCAAGATACGCCCGAAGATGCTCAAGCGGGTTTCTTGATGTATTTACCCATTTATCAAGGAACGGTGGCAACGGAGGTTGAACGGAAACAACAGGCGATTGGACTCGTATATGCGGCGTTTAGGATGGACGACCTCATGCAAGGGATTATGGGAGATCGATTCTCAGGTTTGAAACTTGCTATTTATGAAAACCCGCAGGCAAATGCAGACAGTTTAATGTTCACTAGCAGTAAAGTACTGCCAAATCAAAAAGATGTGTTTTATCAGTCACAGACCGACTTGATTGGCGGTAGGCAGTGGCGCTTGGACATTTCATCACAATCGCGTTTTATCTCAAGATCGGAAGAGACCCAAGGTATCTGGCTGCAATTTATCGGTTGTGCATTCATTTTGGCATTGTTTTACTCGGTGCTAATCATGGCGCGTAATCGATATAAAGAGTCATTACTTACCTCTGAGCTAATCGCGAATGAAAAACGCTTTAGACTCGTCATTGAAGCCTCTCCAAGCGCACTGTTTATGGTGGATAAGGCTGGAATTATTACATTGGTAAACACCCATGCCGAACGTTTATTTGGTTATGCCAGAGATGAGTTACTCGGCCGCTCTATCAATATGTTATTGCCAGACGCGCTGAGGGATGTGCACCAGCAGCACATGAATAATTACTTAGTGCAGCCGATTGCGAAAAATATGTCGATGCGGGATGACTTATTTGGCTGTTGTAAAGATGGCAGTCGACTCGCGATAGAAGTGGGGCTGACGCCTATTCATTTCAGTAATGGCATTTTCATTCTTGCGACAATTAACAATGTGTCTGAACGTAAGCGCATTGAAGTTCAGCGTGCAGAACACATGCAAGAGCTTGAGCGCATCAATCAAGAACTCGACCGTTTTGCCTATATCGCTTCCCATGATTTGAAATCCCCGCTACGGGGTATCGAGCAGTTAACCTCTTGGCTAACAGAGGATTTATCCGATAACACCAATGAAAATGTGCAGAAATATCTCGGGCTGATCCAAAGCCGTATTCACCGCATGGTGTTATTGCTCGATGGGCTATTGATGTTCTCCCGTATTGGCCGTGTCGATACTGAAACCACTGAGGTCAACAGTCGGCAACTGGTTGAAGATATGTTTGCGCTCGTTGCGCCACCTCAGGGGTTCGAATTAGTCCTCAAAGGGGAGTTTCCGAACTTCCATACCGTTCGCGCCTTGTTGGAATTAGTGATACGAAATTTAATCAGTAATGCCATTAAGCACCATGACTTAGTTACAGGTGTCATTACCGTTTTATGTGAGAGTACAAGTAAACATTATCTATTCAGTGTGTTGGATGATGGGCCAGGTATTTCGAGTGCCTATCAGAATAAAGTCTTCGAAATGTTTCAAACACTTAAACCTAGAGATGAAGTCGAAGGCAGTGGTTTAGGTTTATCACTTGTGAAGAAAACAGTTGAAAGTTTAGGCGGTAATATTCAACTCAAATCGCAGGGTAGAGGCTGTTGTTTTTACTTTACTTGGCCTAAGCACATAGTGAAAAAGGAGCTTTTATGAGAGCAGCAGATCAATATCAACAGGTCACTATTTTATTAGTTGATGACGATGATGTGGATTACATGGCCGTGCAGCGGGCGATGAGACAGCTTAGGTTACTCAATCCTTTAGTGCGCGCACGGGATGGCATTGAGGCACTCGCAATTCTCACCAGCTTAGACACAATTAAAGGCCCGTATCTAATTTTACTCGACCTTAATATGCCAAGAATGAATGGCTTTGAGTTTCTTGAGCGGATACGTTCAGATCCTTCACTTTCATCATCTGTCGTTTTTATGCTCACGACGTCGAGTACCGATGAAGATAGAATGAAGGCCTATAGTCATCATGTGGCTGGCTACATGGTTAAAACTGACATAAAAGACGGTTTTAACAATATTTTTAACATGCTTGAAGGTTACTGGCGAATAGTCGAGCTCCCATCCGCATAAGGTGAGTATATGGATTTACTACTGATCGATGATGATGAAGTCGATAGAACGGCAATTATCCGAGCACTTAGACAGTCGAAATTGACGTTTAATGTGATCGAAGCAAATTGTGCATTTGATGGGTTAAATCTTGCTTTAGAACGCCATTTCGATGGCATTCTATTGGATTATTTATTGCCCGATGCCAATGGGTTAGAAGTGTTGATTAAGCTCAATGCCATGACGCAAGACCAGACTGTGGTCGTGATGCTGAGTCGCTATGAAGATGAGAAACTGGCCCAGCGCTGTATTGAATTAGGTGCGCAGGATTTTCTGCTCAAGGATGAGGTTAATTCGCGGATACTAACCCGTGCGATTCGCTACGCAAAACAAAGATCTTCAATGGCATTGGCGTTACGTAATAGCCATCAAAAACTCAAAGAGCTGGCCGAGCACGACTCGCTCACTAAGTTGGTTAATCGTTATGGCTTTGAACTGTGTCTGAATCGAGCGATCGCAAGGGCGAAACGTTGCCACGATTATTTAGCCGTTATCTTACTCGATCTCGATGATTTTAAAGCGATCAATGACACTTTAGGCCACCAAACTGGTGATGTGCTGTTAGTTCAAGTGGCGGCCAGATTAAGTGAAGTGCTGCGCGATGGCGATATTATTGCCCGCTTAGGCGGGGACGAATTTGTCGTACTGGTGACGGATAACGATTATAAATATTTCCCCATGATAGTGGCCAATCGACTGCTAAAAGTCTTTGAGGACGTGTTTTGTCTCGGTGATAACGACGTGCTTATTGGTGCCAGTATCGGTGTGGCTTTTTATAATGAAGCGGCTTCGAATAGTTCTGAATTGATGAAATGCGCCGATATTGCCATGTATCGCGCTAAAAAGATGGGCCGAAATCAGATACAGTTTTATTCCGAAGCCTTAGATAAAGAGGTGCGCTACCGTAATCATATCGAGTCAAGTTTGCGTATGGCCTTAAAAAGACATGAGTTTAAGGTCCATTATCAGGCACAGGTTAATGCGAAAACCCATCAGTTGGTGGGGATGGAAGCCCTTATCCGATGGCAGCATCCAGTGGATGGCATTATCGCCCCCGATCAATTTTTACCTATTGCTGACGAAATTGGCTTAATGGATGACATTGATGATTGGGTGCTTGAACAAGCCTGCACCCAAGCTCAGATTTGGTTATCCCAGTTACAGCCTTTAGGCCAAGAATTTACTATTGCAGTTAACCTCTCCGCCTCTCAAATAGGCAATGAGAACCTATTCGATAAAATAGTGCATATATTGACTAAGACAGGCTTGCCTGCTGGAGCATTAGAGCTTGAAATTACAGAGAATTGCCTCATTGAAGATCCCCATGAACATGCCAAAGTGCTCGATAGAATCGCCGGATTAGGGGTGCGTTTTGCCCTCGATGATTTCGGGACGGGTTTTTCGTCATTAGAACACATCAAACTGTTTCCGATCAGCGTGCTGAAAATCGATAAAAGCTTTGTCGCTTCCTACGATAAGGATGAAAAAGACACCCGATTGCTCGCTGCTTTACTCAACTTTGCCTATGGGTTTAATGTTATTTCTGTGGCGGAGGGTGTTGAAACGTTTGAGCAAGCAGAGTTTTGTACTGCTCGCCATTGCACTGTTTTACAAGGGTATTTATTCTCGCGCCCCTTAGATGCCGCGGCGTTTGAGGCCAAGTATATTCTGCCACTACTAACCCAAACTCAGCTCCCAGTGTGAGAGGTCTCGAACTATTTCAATAGCATAGTGATTTCGTCTGGTGAGGAATATTTTCTTGCTTTACACTGAGCAATAGACAAATATCAGCCCCTTTTTCTGTCGCTGTGCTTTTAGTGCTGCAGAACGGTTTATTCACTCATGCTTAAGTTGGTCACTCAGCAATGAAAATAGGTATTTTATCCCAATTCCCCCAGTTGTATTCGACGCAACGTTTAGTGGAGGCTTGTCAAAGCCGCGGACATGAAGCGGTCGTGATCAATACGCTGAACTGCTACATGAATATTAATTCCATTAAACCTAGCATTCATTATGAAGGCACTGAATTAGTTGGTTTTGATGCCATCATCCCGCGTATTCATGCCAGCGTGACTTTTTATGGTTGTGCCGTTGTTCGTCAGTTCGAGATGATGGGCGTGTATGCGGCGAATGATTCAATCTCTATTGCGCGTTCTCGGGACAAATTACGGGCGCTGCAATTACTCTCCCGCAAAGGGATTGGTATGCCTGTGACAGGCTTTGCCAATAAGCCAAATGATATCCCCGACCTCATCAATATGGTGGGCGGCGCTCCGTTAGTCATTAAGTTACTCGAAGGTACTCAAGGGATTGGCGTGGTATTAGCTGAGACGAAAACGGCTGCTGAGAGCGTGATAGAAGCATTCTTGGGGCTGAAAGCGAATATCTTAGTACAGGAATACATTAAAGAATCCAATGGCAGTGATATTCGTTGTTTTGTTGTCGGTGACAAGGTCATCGCCTCTATGAAGCGCCAAGGTCCCGAGGGGGATTTTCGCTCTAATCTGCATTTGGGTGGCTGTGGTGAGGTGGTTAAAATCACTGCAGTGGAACGTAAGATGGCGATTGCGGCGGTGAAAGCGATGGGATTGGTGGTCGCTGGGGTGGATATTTTACGCTCTAATCGTGGTCCTTTGATCCTTGAGGTGAATTCGGCGCCAGGCATTGAAGGGATTGAACAAACCACAGGGATTTCAGTGACTGAGCCTATTGTTGAATATATCGAGAAAATGGTCGCTGCCCGTAAAACCAATAGACCTATTATTGCCTAATAGTTGATTACGCTAAAAAAACGCTACCGTTTAAGGTGGCGTTTTTTATGCTTAGAGCTTAGACGTAAGATCCTAAATGTTAGATCTTAGAGATCAAAGCTGTAGGAATAGCCGAGTACCAGTTTGGCATCATCATCGGTGAGATCGGTATCAGAAACCATGAACGACACTGTGCCCATGCTGGTATCTGCACTGAGTGTGACGTTATAGTCGGCATAGTTATCTTCGCCAAACCAAGATTGCACAACATCACCGCTTGAGTAGCCATAGTGCACTGATAAGCTAAGTTTTTCAGTGAGAGGCACAGAGACAGTCGCGGCAAGATAGCTGAGATCTTTATTATCTAACGGATCGGCGGCGACATCGTCACCGGCATTGATGACATGGGAGTAACCCAGTTCAAGCCACTTCCAAGTTACTGCAGCATGGAGTTCACCAAAATCAATGCTGCCAGGAGCGTCTGGGTAGGCGTAGTAGAGGTAGCCAAAGTCGTAACTGATGTCTTCGGTAATATTGCCACCATAACCCGCGTAGAGATCTAGCTCGTAGCTCGTATCATCACCAAAATCCACATTCGATGCCCAAGTGCCGGCATAAAATCCAGAATCATGGCTGTAGTCAATCCCACCTTGGATTGCGACCGCATCTTTAGTTTGGGTCGCACCGCGCCATAGGTAATTAGAGGTACCACCAATGTTGCCTGATACGACTGCAAAGGCATTGCCTGCCAGTAACATTCCCGTCGATAAGGCCAAAACGCTATACAGTGATTTCTTCATGCTCATCCCCTCGATTGACTTATTTATCGATTCACCATTGGCGCACTTAAGTAAGCAGTGGTCATTAGTGCATCTTGGTTTTTTTCTAAGAAGGGATTTGCTAATCACATGCCACTATTACAATCATATGTAAAACAATACATTAGAATATCAAGTGTTAATGAAATGTTTTTATTTGCCAGCTTATGGGGCAGAGGCGCACTCTTGTTGTGCAAAAAATATTCAGGGTTTCACTGGAAGAAAGCAAAAAAAAACGCCTCACAATGGAGGCGTTGTTTTGAATTTTCTCGCTTAGTTTACGCTGTCGCGTAGGGTTTTACCCGCTTTAAACTTAGGCACAGTCGCTTCAGCGATTTGAATTTCTTTACCCGTTTGTGGGTTACGGCCAGTGCGAGCAGCACGAGTCGCAGTTTCAAACGAACCGAAGCCTACGATGGAGATTTTGTCACCATTTTTCATTGATTCGGTAATGGCTGCTTCAAAAGACTTCAATGCGCGTGCGGCTTCTACTTTCGTTAGATCGGCATTTTCTGCAATTTTGGCGATAAGTTCAGTTTTGTTCATTTTTATTGTCTCTTCTTTCCGTAGATTTATTTGAAATAAGCGTGCCTAACATGCCATAAGGTTCAGCGCTTGGAAAGCCTTTTGCGTCTAAGCTGCCGCAGGATGTTCGGTAAAGCGCAGAATATTTACTCAGTTCGTGACTTAAGTTTTATTCTGGTTTCATTCTTCTAACAGTTGATAGAGTAATTTTTTAACCAATTTGGGTTCAAAGGGCTTGTCGCATAAGGCATTCACCCCCGCTTGGGACACATTGCTGAGGTGGGTATCGTTGGCTTCGGAAGATACCATTAAGATGGGAATGTGCGATTGCTGGCTTTCGCTGCGAATATATTGAGTCAGCGCAAGACCATCTACGCTGGGCATATTGTAGTCAGTGATGACTAAGTCGAACATATTGTTTTTCATCAACGCTATGGCCTGTGCACCATCTTCGGCCTCGGTAATCAGTTTCATCCCTAAGTTACCGATAGTGCGTTTAATGACATTTCTTGCCATACGGCTATCATCGACCACTAATACGCGCACATCTTGCACATCGAAGTTACTGAGGTCGAGTTCATCGTGGCTGAGCAGATCGATAGTGGCATTTAAGGCTGTGGCTAAATGGTCGGCACTGAAGGGCTTAGGCAGGATAGCGACCACACCCGATTGGCGGAATATCTCAAGTTGCTCACGGCGACACTCACTCGAGACCAGCATAAATTGAATATCTTTGCAGTCCGCGTTAGCCCTTAGGTAACCCAAAAGATCAATGGCGGTGCCATCATCAAAATGCATGGCGCTGGCGATAAGATCGGGTTTGTGGCGAGCAATAATATCTTTAGCCGCTTCGATATTTTCTGCGGTTTGAATGCTGAGAATACCTTCTTGTTGCAAGCGCTGAATAATTATTCGACGCTGGATATCTGAAGGTTCTACCAAAAGAATGGATAGTTCACTGGGCGATAAATGGCTCATAGTCTACTTCAAGTTAAGAGTCGCAAGTATTTTATTGGGTCGCTAAGCTACGCTATTAGTAACAGCTTAGCAACAAATGTCCATTACCGTGTTTGACGGGTCAAATAATGACTCGTGACCTTAGAAAATGCGATCCAATACTGCAAGAGTAAAATGACAATAATGCTTATTGTCAGCGGCAACATAGGAATATTGTGGCCAGAAACAACCACTTTTACATCTTCAGGGGTAATGCGGTAGGCAATAATCGCTGTAATGCCTAGGGCTGAAAATCCTAAGGTTTGCATGCCGATATAAATCTTCAAGACTAAGCTCGACCACGGCGTGCGCATCATTATGCCAACGAGCACAGGGAGGACGCCTAGGGTGAATACATCAAAGGATTGCGTTGTCGCAGCCCGTAAAAGTGCGGCAATGCTGAAGAGGCAATATAAAGAGATCAGTAGCATAAGACGTTTAGGCATAGATGGATATGTAGACAGGTAGCGAAGAAGATGAGCAAGTGTAGGAAATGCCCTAATCCGAGTCCAGCATAACCTTAATATCGTGTAGAATAAGCCTTTTGCGAAAGGCTTATTCTATTAGGTGAAGTTTATGACAGAAGTTGAGTTTTGGGGTTTAGTCACGCGTACGGAAGCGGCGCAATCACAGGAGTCTTTGGCTCAAGCACTGAAGCAGAAACTCGCCGAACTGAGTAATGAAGAGTTAAAAGCCTTCGATAAAATCTTTGGTCAGCAGATGCGCCGTAGCTATTTGTGGTCGGTTTGGGGCGCTGCTTACATTATTACGGGCTGTGATTCTGAATATGCCTTTGCCGAATTCAGGTGTTTTTTGATTTCACTCGGCAAAGAAATCTACGATGGTGTGGTTAATCAGCCTGACACTTTAGCGCGTTTAGCCGCTTGGCCAGAGCGAGATGCCTATGCTTATCCCTTTGTGGATGAATACGATCTTATTGCAGGGCAATTATACGAAGATAGAACCGGTGAGGAATTGCCCTTTATGCCATCGGGCAAGGCGACGCCCGCGGGGAAAAAATTTAGCACTAAGCCCAAGGATTTAAAGCTGCAATACCCTGAGCTCAGCGCCCGTTTTCCATTTTAATCTTGCAATCGCTTATGAGCGTAAACAGGCATTGGTTGTCACGTCGAATGTCATGCCGTATTTAGGGCAGATATCATTCATAAACTCATGTTCCTGTGCGGTTAATTGCTGAGAAAAATCTTGCTTAAGCTGCTCAGCCATTTGGGTTTCAGCCGCATATTGCGCCTGAGCCAATTTGCTAAAATGAGCGTTAACCGCCTGTTGTTGGCTGATGGTCAATGGCGCCGCATGGCTTGAAAGACTAATGCTAGTTCCGAATGTTAGTAGAGCCAATAAAGCAATTTTATGTGAGTAAGGTTTTGATAAATTAGCTGTTTTTAGGTTCATAGGTAAGCTCCAAATTAAAAATTACGTTTAACACGTCAGTTCTAAATCGTGCATCCTTAGACGGTAAAGAAAACGAGTTGTACTGTGAGGGGCTTAGCTTATTGTATAAATATTGAACCTATGCTGAACGGTTAGTTAGCGCTCATTCTTCATTTCTTTGCATTGAAACCCTTGCTTGCGAGTATCGAACTGGCACATAGAACCACATTCCCAAGGTACATCGTCGTAAAAGGCCGATTGTTCGCGTGCAAAATCGCGGCAGGTCTCATAGCTATCAAAGTTATCCGTTTTTTTATACTTTCCAGAGTCATAGCCATGGTTATAGATAAAGGCTGACCAAGTTTTAGGGCCGGTATTTTTATCACTCGGGGAGATAAACCAAATCGCACTAACCACGCAGGTAAACAGGATAAGAATGAACACAGGTACAACGGGGAATTTCATTTTTATTAAGTGAGCCATGTAAACAATAGCGGAAGGATAACGTTTTTTTTGTGGTTATGCGCGTAAAATGTTCACAAATTGATAACTATGCACTTACTTAGTGCAGTCTCGATACAAAAAGATACGTGTCAATTGTGGTTATCAGATAAAATTTACGTATTTATACAAAAGCTTACACAGCATTAGCTGTACTTATATCAGTTTTGCGTTAAGCTCTAGTTCAGGTTAGATTTTGTACTGTGGTTCTCAGAAAGTTATCTAGGCCTTGGAGGCAAACATGAAAATTCAGTCCCTTTTACTCGCAGGTGTATTAAGTTGCAGTGCGGCTTGGGCGGCCGATGAAGCGCCAGTGAATCCCGTCACCGAAGATGGGGTGGTTAAAATTGTTTGGCAAAGTCCTAAGGATTTTCGCGATATCAAATCATCGGGGGAAATCCAATCCCGCTATGAGAAGCGCTTATTTGAGACCTTAACAGAAAACATCAATAAAGAAGCGGCGAAGATTTTAAAGCCGAATCAAAAGCTTGAAATGACGATCACCGATGTTGATCTGGCGGGGGATATGCGCCCAACCTTTGGTGCGACCGCCAATGATTTACGCATTGTTAAAGAAATCTATCCACCGCGTATGACTTTTTCCTATCAAGTTTTGGAAAACGATAAAGTGATTATTGCGGGCGATGAAAAACTGTCGGATATGGGTTTCATGGATGGGATTAAATCTTTAACTGATAAACCTTTTATGTACGAAACCAAAATGTTGACTGATTGGTTAAAGAAGACGATTGCCCCACAACTTTAATCGTCAATCTTTCAATCGTTAAATCGGTCACTCAAGACTCAAGCACTGAGCGCTTGAGTTTCGATAGTAAGGTGATTTTCTAACAGGTAAAATCCGTTATTCGCGGATTTTGCCTGTTTTTTTGCCCGGGCACTTAAGGTCGACAGGCTGTGTTCATTGGCGTTAAAGGTCAGTGCTGGTGGCAAGATACCCACGCACAGGCTGATCAATTGATGGTAGCAGGCTTCGCCTTGTCTATCGTCGGCGAGCATCTCTTGCGCTTGCCAATGCTCGGCGCTGTAAAACAAATGCTTATGGGTTTCAAAGTCCGCTAGAATTCGTTGGCAACGGCTGATCATATGTTCACAGGTGCTGATAATCACAAAGTCATCGCCGCCCACATGGCCGATAAAGCAATTGTCACTTTTATATTTCAGTAACAGATTAGTCACTTCACAAATCACTTCATCGCCGCGACAAAAGCCATAAATATCGTTATAGGGCTTAAAGTTACACAAATCAAAATAGGCCAGATAAAAGTGTTTCTTTTGGATCTTAAGGCGTTTTAATTCCTCTTGAATGGGCACATTGCCCGGCAAGTCTGTCAGAGGATTCGCGTGGCGGGCCATCTTAATTCTGTGCTCTGTGATCCTTTGCAGTAAATCTTTGGTGTGGCCTATGCCGAGTAGTTTGCCACGGCGAAGGATAATGAACTGCTGAGCAACTGTATTGGCCGTCTCTGAGGTCAGCAATTGGCTCACTGTAGATAAGGGTTCGTTGGCTTCAATTTGGATAACCTGCGGGTCCATCACTTCACTTACGGCATGATTTTCATGCAAGGCACGACCATAGGGCGTACTGAAAAGCTCGAGTAAGGTTGCGCGGCTGATAATCCCCAGCGGTAACTGATTATCGACCACAACCACCGCCTGCAGTGCGGGTTGCGAGCTAAAGGTGTCACTTAAAAATTTGAGTTTGAGTGTGGGTGCAACTGTGATGGCATTTGTGCACAGGCTTTCGGCGGATTCGCTGTATCTAGGTTGAATTTGGGTATTGTTTGGCACTAAGGTCGCTTTCATCGCGCGGCAGGGGAGCACTTCTGGACGCCCTAGCAAATAGCCTTGGCAATAGACGATACCCAGTTGTTTGAGTACGGCTAATTCCTCTTGCGTTTCAATCCCTTCTGCTATCACTTTGCAGGTTAAGCTTTGGCATAACTCCACAATCGAGCGGACAAACTCCTGTTTGACAGGGGTCGAATCAATTTCATGGATAAAGTGGCGGTCAATTTTGACATAGTCGGGCGACAATTCTGACCAGAGCCTTAAACCGGAATAACCTGCGCCTAAGTCATCGA
Source organism: Shewanella sp. SP2S2-6 (assembly GCF_031931965.1). NCBI lineage: Bacteria > Pseudomonadati > Pseudomonadota > Gammaproteobacteria > Alteromonadales > Shewanellaceae > Shewanella > Shewanella sp. SP2S2-6. Next base: position 27,842 of record NZ_JAUOEQ010000005.1, read on the forward strand.
TGGCCGTTAAAAAACCTTGGCTGCGATAATGATTCAAGCAAGATTTAAGTAAGTCGATATCATCGGCGGGATATTGCTCCGACAGCTCAATCACCACCTGCGATGGCGCTATGCCGAGTTGTTGCAACAGCTGTAAGGTCATGCCCTTGGGGTGCGCAGGGTCTAACAACGCCTTGGGCGAGATATTGATAAACAGCTTGCCTTGGAACTGACGCAGCTTAAATTGTTCGAGTGAAATGCGCCGACAAAGGGTTTCTAACTCGCTTAACTTGCCTTCATGCTCGGCGGTCTGAAATAGCGGCACTGGAGAGTATAACGGGCTGTGTTCAGGGCCGCGGCTCAAGGCTTCAAAACCGTGGATCTTATGTTCTAATATATTGAAAATTGGCTGAAATAAGGGACTGATTGCCGCTTTAGAAATTATTTTATCGAGCTCTTTAGCCAAATCTAAACTTGTCATTACGTCAGCCCCTTCGTCTATGTGAGCGGAGTCTATGACTTAGAAATGACAAAATGATGACAATTTTGAGGGCGCTTAGCGTTAGCTATGCGGGGGGTTTGAATGGATAGCAGATGAAAAGAGCTGAAGACTACTGGCGAGTTTCAGCTCTTAATCAAGCTTAGCTTTGCATCTTAAAGGCCTGCAATGTTTGCAGTAACGCACCGAGCTGGCGCACATAGGTTTCGAGTTCTTTAGCATCGAGCTCCTCATATTCTTCCATGCGAGTTAAGTCATCGACCAACTCTTGTACATAGGGCAGAAAACGATTACTCGAAGCGATAAAACCTTGTTCTGCCGTGAATATGCTGGTGAAGTTTCCATGGCCAGCTTTCTTTAGCACATCTAACTTAGCGTCGGCGTCTATGGCTTGGCGATAGGCGATTTGAAGATTCTCTTTCAGTTGCTCTATAACCTTGGTATGTGGCATAACAGCGTCTCATTGCAAAATTTGCAGGAATTATAAGGGGCAAAGGATATGGCAACAAGCCAATGGCGATTAATTGCAGCAATCTGTTTTCTGGCGTTGACGGGTTGGAGCACCAAAGCGGTGAGTGCCGAAACCGATAAGCCGCCATTTTATCAAGTGCAATGGCAAGGAAAGAGCGCGTATCTACTGGGCTCGATTCATATTGGACGTGCCGATTTTTATCCATTACCCACCCAAATTGAAACCTCGCTGGGCAAAGCGAAGGGCTTAGTCGTGGAAGTCGATATGAATAAAGCCGATAGCAATGCCTTGCTGCGCCAATACGGCCGCGCCGATAAAACCAAAGGTTTAGATTGGCAGAGCCGAGATAAACAAACGGTTGAGAGCATGACGCCCTATTGCGCTGCCACGGCCAATGTTTGCCAGTCGATTCAATCCTTCGCGCCTTGGCTGCAAGCCACGCAACTTAACTTAATACGTTATAACAACTTAGGTTACAGCACGGATTATGGCGTTGATATGCAGTTGATTGCCCGCCATGCGGCTTTACCTGTGTATCAGTTAGAAACCGCTGAGTCGCAATTTCAGTTATTAGCGTCCTTTGATAGCCAAGCGCAGTGGTCTATGGTGCGTGAGGCGATTAGTACGTCGGATGCAGACCTTTTGTCGTTAATTGCGGCTTGGCGTTCGGGTAATGAAGCTGAGCTTGATAACATAATGCAGGAGCAAATGGGCGGCGAGGACGACACTGAAATGCTAGAGAAAATTCTCTGGCGGCGAAACCATGTGATGGCCGACGGCATTATAAAATTAATGGGCTCGACTGACGTGGCTTCACCATTATTTGTGGTGGTTGGTGCGGGTCATGTGGTGGGCGATAAGAGTGTGGTGCAATTGCTAGAACGAGCAGGCGCCAAAGTGAGCGCCTGCTGGAAACAGACCTGCGAGTAATCGTTTAGGATACTGGGTTTATAACCAAGCGCATTTAAACTGCTGGACTCTGCCCTAAAAAGTGTACATATCGACCTAACGAAATATAGGGCTCGCGTTGCGAATACTCGAGCTCCATTTGCAGCAGTTTTTGATAATCGAAATCCACTGGCTGACTTTTTTTCAAATAGTCGTGGATCACCCGCACGCCAGACTGACAGATGAGTGACATCTGCCACTCGCTAAACCAATCTTTAACCTCTTGAATATAAAGTGGGTGCGTGGGTGTTAGCCGCACTTTCTTCTTTACTTTTAAATCTGCGGCGACGTAATCGAAATTGCCCGACACTAAGGCATGAAAGCGCATGGCTTCTTTGTTGTAAAACATCAAAGAGAATAATCCCGCGGGTTTAAGCATAGTGAGTAGGCCCGCCATCGTGGGCTTAGCATCCGTTAACCATTCGACGACTGCATGGCACAATATAATATCGAAATAGCCATGTTGCTCGACCGACAGAGCTTGGATAGGCGCATGGATAAGCTGGATAGCTAATGGTTCAGGCGATGCATCTATCTGCTCTTGCGCTTGCGCCAACATCTCCGCCGAGATATCGCACAGCACCACTTCGTGGCCGAGGCGGGCTAATTTCTGGCTAAAGTAACCAAAACCACCGCCCGCATCTAATACCCTGAGTTTTCTATCCCCCAGTTTTGCTAGCGCAGGTGCGAGGTCGCGCCACAGTACAGCTGCACGAATGTCGCCTTTAGGCGTACCATAAATATTTTTCGCAAATTTTTGCGCGAGCTTATCAAAATTCTTATCTTGCACGTGATAACTAGGTTAAAGAGAGTGGAACGATAGTGTGGCACAGACGTAAATTTTTCGCACTCAGGAGATGTTATCGCCGAGCCGAGATGGGTAAATTTGTATCATAATATTTTAATTTATTGATTTTATTAGTAGTAATTATTCCTACTAAACTTAGGGATACACAGAACTCTGTCCTATGGGTTATAATCACGCCGTTTTCGACAAACCTGACTCTATAGCTATCCATTCGGTGAGTCAGCATCAGCCCTTATTAAGACGCAGCGCTGCCTGTTTTACACTCGTTATCAACTTGATTGAGCAGACGTTACTCGTCTGTGCGGGGTAATTTATGGCAATGCATTTATGTGCCAAGGGATAGTTAATTAAAAGGTACTCAGACTTGAATAATGCATATTGTGTTGAATTGAACGCGATGCCGTCGCTGTTTTCTCTTTATCGCAAGATCTTCTTTGGCCGTAAGCCGGGTTGGGATCAGCAACCGCTGCCCTATATAAAGGTGACTGCGCCACATGTGACTGTGTCTGAAACTAAAGTAAGCCAATATGCGCAGGTGTGTGGTTTTCAATTTGACGGTAAAGTGCTGCCGCCAACCTATTTGTATGTGATGGCATTTCGCCTGCATGCGGTGATTTTTACCCACGATGGCATCACTTTCCCGCTGCTTGGGATGATCCACCTAAAGAACCGCATTCAAGTATATCGCCCTGTAACGGTTGACGAGACTTTCTCCCTCGAGTGCGCCTTGACGACGAGCCGTGAGACTGATTCTGGCTTAGAGTTTGAATTTGTGTCTAAGGCGTTTGTAGGTGAAGAACTCGTTTGGGAATCGCTTTCCACCTATTTATATCGTATCGATGTCGCTGGACGTCGGGTTCGTCCACCTAAAGCCATTGATATGGCGTGGGAAACGCCACAAAGCTGGAGTTTGAGTGAAGATTTAGGTCGTCGTTATGCTAAGGCATCTGGTGACTATAACTTGATCCACTTGCATCCTGTGCTCTCAAAGCGTTTTGGTTTTGATCGCGTGCTCGCCCATGGTATGTGGTCTAAGGCCCGTTGTTTGGCTGAGTTGATGCCAAGCATTGGCGATCGTCCATTTACTGTGGATGTGACCTTTAAACTGCCACTCTTGATGCCTGCCGATGTTGGATTTGGCTATGAGCAGAATGCTAATAATATGGTATTTGAGTTACGTGACAGCAAAGGTCGTCGCCCGCATTTAAGTGGCGATGTGCAGTTTTAAGTCGCATTCAATAATACATACAACAACGGCGCCTTCTGGCGCCGTTGTTGTTTATGGTTGTTGCGTTTGGGAGGTAAAAATTAAGGTACGCTGTGACCCATAGATGCCTGCCAAATACTGAACCATTGCTGGCGATCGAGCTGGATCTCATTGGAGGCAACGGCGCGCTTTATCCGCTCGATATTGCCACTGCCGATAAGTGGCACGGGTCGGCTTGGTAGCATACGAACCCAGGCATAAATCACTTGGCTGATATCATGAGTTCCTACTTGCTCGGCGATGAGCTTGAGGGTTTGATGCAAGCGAACCGCCTGTGGGTTCGTGGTTTCAAAAATCTTTCCGCCTGCTAAGCACGACCAAGCCATAGGCCGAATACGACGTTGCTGGCACAAATCGAGCGTACCGTCGTGTAAGGTGCTCATCGCCAGTGGCGAGAGTTCCACTTGATTGGTGACTAAAGGGGCATCTAAGCGCGATTGCAACAAGGAAAACTGTGCATTAGTGAAGTTCGATACGCCAAAATGTTGTACTTTACCTGCTTGCTTGAGGCTCTTAAATGCCTCGGCGACCGCATCAGCGTCCATTAGGGGATCGGGTCTGTGGATCAGCAGCAGATCTAAATAGTCAGTATTGAGCTGTTTAAGGGAATGCTCGACGCTAGCAATAATATGCTCACAGGAGGTGTCGTAGTGATTAACATAGCGCTCAGGGCGGCACGCAAACGCGGGTTTAATGCCGCATTTACTGACAATTTGCATCTGTTGGCGCAGTGCTGGCTTTAAGGCTAATGCCTCGCCAAACAAGGTCTCGCATTGATATTCGCCATAAATATCAGCGTGATCCACAGTGGTCACGCCTAGTTCTAGATATTGCTCAATCAGGTTAAGGCGCTGCATGGGCGTCATGTCCCAGCTTTCCATTCGCCAGAAACCAGCAACAAATTCAGAAAAAGTGAAATGGGACTCGCTCATGCTGTTCCTCTTTGGGACTGTTTGCTTTTGATTTATAGGGCGCAGGGCAAAATATTTGATGCAGATTAAGGAATCGCTCATTAACCCTTTCGATGGCTATATATCTTAAAGCCAATCACCTAATATCCGCCCTATTCAATGAGTGTTGTGCTTAGCAACCCCTCATACTAAACCAAAGCGTATCTGAAAGGGAGAAATCGACGCATGCTGACAGATATGGATATTTCGAGTCGCGCAAGCCTTAAAAACATCACCGAACTGGGCACCGACTTAGGCCTGTTACCCGAAGAGATGATGCTATTTGGTCACACTAAAGCCAAGGTGGAGCTTAGTGTGTTGCAGCGTTTAGCGGGGCAACGCAAAGGTAAATTGATTATCGTCACCGCAGTTACGCCTACACCCCACGGCGAAGGTAAAACGGTGACGAGCATTGGCTTAACACAATCGTTAAATGCCATAGGCCAAAAGGCCTGTGCTTGTATTCGTCAACCCAGCATGGGACCTGTGTTTGGGGTGAAAGGTGGTGCTGCGGGTGGCGGTTATGCGCAAGTGGTGCCCATGCAGGAGATGAACTTACATCTCATGGGCGATATTCACGCCGTCAGCAGTGCCCACAATTTAGGGGCGGCGGCGATTGCGGCGCGGCTATTTCACGAGGCGCGCTTAGGTAAATCAGAATTTGAAGCGCAATCCGGACAAGCATTTTTGGCTATCGATCCCAAGGAGATCCGCTGGCATCGAGTAGTCGATCATAATGATCGCTGCCTTAGGCAAATCCAGGTGGGCTTAGGCGACAATAACGGCCCAGAGTACGGATCTAGCTTTGATATTACCGCCGCCTCTGAGTTGATGGCGATTTTAGCTTTAAGTCATGATTTGGCGGATATGCGGGTGCGGATCGGTCGTTTAGTGTTGGCCTTAAATACCCAAGGGCAAGTGATTACCGCCGACGATTTAGGTGTGGCTGGCGCGATGACGGCCATCATGGCCGATGCGATAAAGCCGACGTTAATGCAGACCTTAAATGGCTCGCCTTGCCTGATCCATTCAGGGCCCTTTGCCAATATTGCCCACGGTAACTCGTCAATTATTGCCGATGATATCGCCCTCAGGCTGGCGGACTTTGTGGTGACTGAAGGCGGTTTCGGCTCGGATATGGGCTTTGAAAAGTTCTGTAATATCAAAGTACGTCAATCGGGGCAGGCGCCAGCCGCCGCTGTATTGGTGACGACTGTAAAAGCGCTGAAGGCCAATAGTGGCTTGGCATCTGAGGCGGATAGCAATGTATCAAATATCCATGTGCCAAACATAAGCGCGATAAACAGCAATGCCCCTGATCAGTCTCGACTCGAAGCGGGCTTTGCAAATTTAAACTGGCATATCAACAATGTGGCGCGTTATGGCGTTCCTGTGGTGGTGGCTATTAATCGTTTCGCCACTGATTCTGATGCTGAGTTACAATGGCTAACGGAAGCCGTCAATGCGAGTGCTGCCTTTGGTTGTGAAATTAGCGATGCCTTCAGCCAAGGGGAAGCGGGCGCTATCGCCTTAGCGCAAACTGTGGTTCGCGCCGCTGAAACTAAGAGTCAGTTCAAGCTGTTATATCCTGATGAAGCCTCATTGGAGGCTAAGTTATCCACCTTAGCCGAAGTAGGCTACGGCGCTAAAGGCGTGAGTCTGTCTATCGAGACGAAACAACAGGCGCAGCAACTGACCGCGCTTGGCTATGGACATTTGCCTTTGTGTATGGCTAAAACGCCGTTATCCATTAGCCACGATCCTAGCTTAAAGGGTGTTCCTAAGGATTTTGTGGTGCCAGTGCGAGAGTTAGTGTTACATGCGGGGGCGGGATTCATTACCGCCTTAGTGGGTAATGTGATGACTATGCCAGGACTTGGGCTGAAACCGGGATACTTGAAAATCGATATTGATGCCAAAGGCGAGATAGTCGGTTTGGGCTAACGTTTAGATTCAAAACTAACTGTGCTGAGATAGAAAAGGGCGAGCTGACAGCTACGCCCTTTGACTCAGTTAACGTGCTAATACTGTTTTAGTGCTAACGCTTTAGTGCTGTTTTAAAACGGTTATTTCGTGGTTTGATAGATATGCACATCGCGCTGCGGGAACGGAATGCTGATCCCTTCGGCGTCGAAACGCATTTTCACTTCACGGGTAATGTCCCAATACACTTCCCAGTAATCTTCCGGTTTTGCCCATGGGCGCACGATAAAGTCCACCGAAGATTCTCCTAGCAGATGCAGTTTAATCGTCGGCTCTGGCAATGGCTGTACTTTAGGATGGGCCTCGACGATGGATTTGAGAATCGCTTCAGCATGTTCTATGTTGTCGCTGTAACCAATACCAAATGTCATATCCACCCGGCGTTGGTGCTCGACCGTGATGTTGTTAATAGTGTCGCCCCAAATCTTATTATTAGGAATAATAAGACGTTGGTTATCCATGGTTTTAATCGTGGTCGAGACCAGACTCATGTGGCTCACTCGACCCGTGACGCCAGCGGCGTTGATCAAGTCTCCCACATCGTAGGGACGATAAATTAAGATCATCATCCCAGAGGCAAAGTTCGACAGGGTATCTTGCAAGGCAAAACCAATAATCACACCCGCGATACCAAAGCCTGCGAGCAGCGGCCCAAGTTCGATCCCAAGTTGAGACAGGGCGATCAAGAGTCCGATAGTAAAGACGGCTTTGCCTGATAGCGAAGTAAAGAAGTCTTGTAATAACTTGCTCAAATTCAATTTAGAATTGCTAACAGTATTCTTCACTATCTGTTTGGCTAACTTACCAGCGAGACCCGCGATAAATAAGATCAAGCAGAATACAAATAACTTAAACACGACCGTAGGGCCATGATTTATCGCTTGTTCCTGCGCCGTGTTCAGCCATTGCTCGATTAAGCTTGAGGCCACATCAAAGCTCAACACATCCTGAGTAATATCGCCTGACACACTGAACAAGGTCTTTTTCAGTGCGGCAGTATCTTGGCCTAAAGCATCGAGTAAGTTTATGTCGATATTTAAGCTTTGGCTATTTTGGGCTAAGCGTTCCTTTAGCATCATCACGTGGCTGGTTTGCGCCGACGTAACGTCTTTACCCGCACTGGTTGCGGTATCGACCGCAGTTTGCAGTTGCTGCTGAGTGTAAGTCACTAAACTTTCGAGCATATCTGCACGCGCAATTAAAATTTGCAGCAGTGACTTTTGCGCTTCACTAATATCTTGGCCAACTTGTTCGAGCCAATTGAGTGTCTCGAGTTGTTGTTTGTAATAGGTGTCTTTGTCTAATTCGCGCTTAGAGATATCGAGCAGAATCGCATCATCTTTACCTGAGCCTAATTGCTGCTCTAATTTATCAATGTTGTCATCGATATAGCTATCAATCTGTTGGATGTAGTTCAATTGCCCTTGGATCAATGGCTGCAGAAAAACACTGTCGATCGGTGTTGCTTCGAGCAGATCTTTAATCTTATTACGTAACTGTAAGGTTTTGTTTTGAATGCGATATTCGACAATCGTCTTCAACTCACCTTTTGCATGTTTTAGTTTATGGATATCGGTATCGATAGCCTGTTGCAACATAGCCAGTTCAGCTTTGACCGCCACAGGTGTGGTTGATGTGTTATCGGTTACCGCGACAGGTTCGGCTTGCGTTGGAGATGAAAGGCTTAACAATGGAATAAATAGGGCAAACACTAGAGCGAGGTAGCGATGCATAGGAATGGTCTTAAGTTGAAATATGTTTGGTTATGATAGTGGCTGCCGGATTGACTGTAAAACGCCGTCGCGTGAAATTGGCCTCGGAGCTAAGGTTTTTTGTAGTAGGGGTGTATTAGGCTTATTGCTGGGCTCGTGGCTTTACCCGTATCTTCGACAATATTAGCCTTTTATCAGTATTTGCTGGCCGTAGTCTGGCAGGGATCTGGTAAACTTGCGCATCGCTATTTAGGAATCGTGTTTTCATGTTGTGTTCCCATTGTAATCAGTACATCAAGGTCAGTGATATCACCCAGCAAAGAGGCAAAGGTTTTGATGCCCAAGTGCGTTGTCCCCACTGCACCGCTTGGTTAGGCCGCAGCCCAACATTGGCTAAGCTTAAGTTATTGGGCTTTTATTTGAGTGTGTTTACGGCGGGATACAGTTATTTCGATGCCTCAGTGCGGCACTTTGCGATCCCTGTGATGATTTTTTCGCTGATGTTGTTGTTTGTGAGTCACTTTATGGACCAAGTGATCACCATTGAAGCGCCGGAACCCGTCGATGATAGTGACCAAAGACAAAAGTACCGATAACAAGAAGACAATTTGTTGAGGCACAAATGAGTCGAGCGCCTTTAGCGGGCGCTCAAGGTATAGCGAAGCAGGTGTTTATTGTGGCGAATTATCGCCGTCGCGAGTGGGCCTTTGCTTACTGAACGACTTGTTCTTGGGCCGCTAATGAGTGCTCAACGTAGTAAATGCCACCAAATATCACCACGCTGAAAATCACTATCCCTAAGATAATCCCTAAGTTTTCACGAAAAAATGCTAGCATGTGAGTTGCCTTTTGGTGGTTGAAAATGGACGCCATATCGAGCTCAATTTTGCCGCTGTGCTCGCTGACATAAAAACTAAATACACTATAGTTACACTCACTTAAGCTAATCTTAAATGCACTCTTTTAGCAGCATTCCCGCAAGGATTCGCCGTAATGGGCGAGGCCAGTTGTCGCTAAGATTACCCACCTCAAATATCTTGTAACCTTTTGCAAAGTGATTACCTTATTGCAACTTGCTATGGCCCTGACATAGACTTATGCAACTTTTTAACTATGGGGACGACTGAGTGAGACTTAAACGTCACATTAGACGCACGATTTCGATATGGCTTTCGGCCATCTTGATATTGCTGTCTTTTGCCGCCTCAGCCCATAGTGTGACCCATCTTGACGATGGGGCTAAGACCCACTGTACCCTGTGCTTCCATCAGCACCAGCTCAACAAGATTCTATTGACCCAACCGCTGACGCTTAATTTAGGCGTACAGCATTTCGATGTGGTCGAATTTGTTTTACCCCCCTCCATTTCTGAACACGTCAGTGTTTATCGCAGTCGTGCGCCTCCTGTCACGCTCTAAATCAACTCAAACATTTTAACTTATTGTATTTCTTGATGACTTTATATCAGTCGTCGAGTGCTAGTTGTATTTTGGAGATATCATGACTGTTTTAAATACCCGAATTTCTTTGGTGGCTTTGGCGTGTGCGTTTGTATCGCCTAGCTTATTGGCTGAAGATTCGAGCCTCACGAACCCAGCGATCAGCGCCGTATTAAATGGTTACTATCAAACAGGTGAGCGCCCATTAGCCGAGAGTCCAGATGGCTTTGGTTTAGGCGAGACTGAACTGGCGATGAGTGCCAATATCGATGATATGTTTTACGGTAAAATCACCGCAGTAGTTGAAATGCATGACGGTGAGACTGAGCTGAATCTTGAAGAAGCCTTTATTCAAACTATGGCGATGCCAGCGGGATTTTCTATCCGTGGTGGTCGTTTCCTATCGGACATTGGTTACCTCAATAACCAACATTTACATACTGATTCCTTCACCGACCGTCCTGTGGTTTACCGTGCATTCTTAGGGGGACATTATTTTGATGACGGTATACGTTTTAACTACGTAGCGCCGACGGACTTGTATTGGACCATGGGCGTTGAAGCCTTTAAAGGCGATAGTTTACGTGCTGCCGATGAGCATGGTGAGCGTGAGTTTAAGAAGGTCGGTGTTTATACCTTGTACTCAAAAATAGGTGGCGACATAGGCGATAACAGCTCATGGCAAGCGGGGTTGAGTTACTTGCGCAACGAGAATGGCCAAGTGACCGCCCATGAAGAAGGCGAACATGAAGATGAGCATGACCATGGTGATGAGCACGAAGGTCATAGCCATGCCGCATCTTACACAGGTAAAAATACCTATGGTGCTGATTTTGTTTATAAGTGGGCGCCTAACGGTAACTACAAATATCAAAATCTTACCGTGAGCGGCGAGTATTATCGGGTGAGCGATTTTACCCCTGTCGATCTGCATCCAGAGGATGCGCCAAGCCAAGATTACCACCAAGGTTGGTATCTGAGTAGTGTGTACCAATTCACGCCTAGCTGGTCAGCGGGTGTGCGTTACGGTGAAGCTGATACCCAAGAGCTCCATGGCGATCATTTTCATGGGCAAAAGTTGAAGGAATCTGAGGTGAGTTTGGCTTGGCATTCTAGCCATTTTTCAACGGTTCGTTTCCAGTATACCAATCAAAAGGGTACTAACTTCGATGGAATAGAAGACGATAACATCTTCACTATTCAATACATTATGTCTCTGGGGGCTCACGGTGCGCATCAATTCTAATTTAGCTAAATTGGCCGCAGTGGCCTTATCTGTCACTTATACCGGTTTGGCCCACGCCGAACTAAACGTGTTTGCCTGTGAACCTGAATATGCAGCATTGACCAAGGAGCTTGCTCCAACGGCGAGCATTTATTCGGCAACAACGGCATTGCAAGACCCACATCAAGTGCAGGCGCGCCCGAGCTTGATCGCCAAAATGCGTCAGGCGGATCTTGTGGTCTGCGCCGGTGCCGATCTTGAGGTGGGTTGGTTGCCTATGCTGCAGATGAAGTCGGCAAACGCAAAAGTGCGCTCGACCGATCAAGGGTTATTTTTCGCCGCCGATCAAATCGAGACCTTAGATAAGCTGGCCAGTGTCGATCGCAGCATGGGTGATGTGCATGCCCAAGGTAATCCACATATCCATTTCGATCCGACGCGTCTGTTAAACGTCGCCACGGCGCTGAGTGCTAAGCTGGCTCAATTAGATCCTGCTGGCGCGGCTGATTACCAAAAATCACTGGCAGATTTTACCACTCGCTGGCAAGCCGCAGTCCCGCGTTGGGAAGCGCAAGCTAAGGGATTACAAGGTAAAAAAGTGATTGCTTACCACTCAAGCTTCAGATACTTATTCAATTGGATTGGTATCGAGCAAGTGGCGGATTTAGAGCCTAAACCGGGTTTGGCTCCAACGAGCGGCCACTTAGCGAGCCTGCTGACGCGCGCCGAGCAAGGGGATATTCTGGCGGTGGTCGTGGCCTCTTATCAGGACGAGCGCGGTGCAAAATGGCTGGGTGAGAAAGCGAACTTGCCCGTGGTAATGCTGCCTATGTCTGTGGGTGGTAACGATAAGAGCCAAGATTTATTTAGCCTTTATGACAGCGTGATTTCACTCTTAAATGGAGTGAAATAAACCTATGTTTGATCTTGAACTGATGTCGATTCTGTTGCCTGCATTGGCGGCGGGGATCTTAGTGTTGTCAACGCATATTGTACTTGGAAGACAAGTGCTTAAGCGTGGCATCATCTTTATCGATTTAGCGATAGCGCAAGTTGCCGCCTTAGGCGCGATTGTCGCTCACATGGACCACAGATTAGAAGACATGCCGTTTGCTAATGTGTGGATGCCAGCGCTGTTTGCCCTCGCGGGCGCAGGGTTTATCGCTTGGTTATCTAAGCGGATGGCGGGTGAGTTGGAGGCAATGATCGGCTGCTTTTATGTGTTGTCTGCGGTAGCGGCTATGTTGCTGCTGGCGAACGACCCACACGGCGCCGAGCTGTTAAAGCAATTGATGTCAGGTCAGATCCTGTGGGTGAGTTGGTCACAACTGATTTTGCCAGCAGTGGTATATTCGCTGGTGTTATTGGCGATATTCCTGCGTCCCCAGATATTGGATGGTGCAGGGTTCTATCTGCTATTTGCGCTGGTCATTACCTTGTCGGTGGAATTAGTAGGTGTTTATCTGGTATTCAGTACCTTGATATTGCCCGCTCTCGCGCTGAACAAGTATTGCGGCAAAGGTCGGTTGTTCTACGCTTACCTCGTCGGTTTGTTGGGTTATGTTCTAGGATTAGTCCTGTCGGCGACGTTAGATCTGCCCAGCGGTGCGGCGATTGTCGCGACTTTGGCCGTGAGCGCCTTCGTTATCCGTTTAGTGTTAGCTAAAGTTGCACCTCAGGCAACGGGATCTGAAATCCTGCCAAAGCACCACGCTTAGATAAATATTGATATAAAAGCCCATAGATACACTGGATTTTCAGTATATCGATGGGCTTTTTTGCTTGCTTGTTAGCAAGTCAGCTTACAGATGTAAACAATATATTGAGTCCCAAAGCCATGGTAGCTATACTGACGCCACTTTTACAGTCGGAGTAAATCGTGCTTTTAATCGTCAGATCAATGCTGTTGGCGGTGTCATTGTTGCTTGCCTTTATTTTTGGTGGCTTAGTGTGTTTATTAAGACCTCGGCACCGCGACAATGTACATATGTTCGCCAAGATCTTCTCATCGGTCGCTCCGATCCTTGGGATCAAAGTGATTGTACGTCGACATAAAGATGTGCAGGATGGCCCCTATATTTTCCTCGCAAATCATCAGAATAACTTCGATCTGTTTACTCATACGACTGCGGTACCTAAAGGGACTGTGAGTTTGGGTAAGAAGAGTTTGGCGTGGATGCCATTATTCGGTCAAATCTATTGGTTGTCAGGAAATATTCTGATCGACCGTAAAAACCGTCACAGTGCTTTTGATACTATGGCGAAAACCGTGGAAAAAATTAAACAGAAGAATTTGTCTGTGTGGATTTTCCCTGAAGGGACACGTTCACGTGGTCGCGGTTTGTTACCTTTTAAAGCGGGCGCTTTCCATACTGCGATTGCGGCGGGAGTGCCTGTTGTGCCGGTATTGGCCTCGTGCCAAAGCCACATTAAGCTCAATCGCTGGAATAACGGTGTAGTCATTATCGATATGATGGCACCTGTGCCGACCGCAGGTTTAGATAAAGCAGATGTGAAAAACTTCTCTGCGCAAATTCATGCCAGCATGTCGGCGAGATTTGCTGAGATAAATCAAGAGGCGGCAGCACTTATGGGTAAAACTCTCGCGAGTGATGACGTATAATGCCAATTTGAGCCAGATTTACCTTAACGGAGACAAATCCATGTCTATTGAAAGTCAGTTAAAAGCCCAACTTGCAGAGAATCGTGACATAGTGCAAGCCCTGCTTGACGATGGCTCAGAGCCTGATGCGGAATATGTTATTGAGCATCACTTTTCATCGACCAATTTCGATCGTCTCGAAAAAGCCGCAGTAGATGCCTTTAAATTAGGTTTTGAGGTAAACGACGCTGAAGAAATGGAATTGGAAGATGGTTCAATTATTTTCTGTTTCGATGCTGTCGCGCACCACAAGCTAGATGTTGAATTACTGGATAAAGCCGCAGAACAACTGCTGCAATTAGCGGTAAAACAGAAAGTGGAATATGACGGTTGGGGCACCTATTTTGTCGGTGATGAAATGGATGACGAAGAAGATGAAGACGACGAAGAAGATGATGGTTTCCCTCATTAATTCGCGCGTGAATATCTAATCTATATCCGCTTTAAATAAAAATGCCCATCTATGATGGGCATTTTTATTAGGTAGATATTTTAAGTTTGGCTGATTTTTTTCGCAGTTGTACTGGTATGCAGAACGCTGCAATTACGGCCTTTTTGCTTGGCTTCGTACAGCGCTTTATCGGAGCAAGAAATCCAGCTTGAGCTGCTGGTGATGTGGGAACCAATTTCGCATACACCTAAACTCACAGTCACAGAGATCTTCAAGCTTTCATACACTATGACGGATGCGGCGATTTTTTCCCTGAGCCGCTCGGTAAAGTTCATCGCATCTGCGCCGCTGGTTTTGGGCAATACAACCGCAAATTCTTCGCCGCCATAACGTCCGGCGCAATCGGTCTCACGCAGGGATTGGCTGAGTAAGTGGGCGATATGCTGGATCACTTTATCACCCGCCAGATGACCATAGCTGTCATTGATATGTTTAAAGTTATCGATATCTATCATCACTAAACTTGCCATGCCTGAGTAGCGGGCATACATGTCGTACTCATGGTCTAAACATTCTTGCCAATGACGACGGTTATGCAGCTGAGTCAAACCATCGGTTTGGCTTAGGCGCTCGAGTTGCTCGTTCGCGGCTTTAAGTTGTAACTTGTTGATGGCAATATCAGTCACATCATAAATAATCACGCTGATATGGGTCACTTGCCCTGTAAGCGATGCCAGTGGCAACAAGGTCACGTTTTGGTACATGTAGTCTGCACGGCCTGTGATCGGGCGGTAGTTTTTAAATTGGAAAACGTATGGCCTTTGTTCCCAGCTGATAAAGGCACGGTTTTTAAGCATAAAAACCGATTCCATTTTCTGCTTTAACCAAGTGGCGGGCAGATCGGGGAAGCGGGTAAACAAGTTTTGACCTTTGATCGAATTAGGGGAAACACCGCTGTGATTCTCCATAAAACCGTTCCACAGCTGGATATTGTAATGGCGATCTAATACCACTAATCCCACCTCTATGGTTTGCACCATATCGATGAGCCAGTGTAGTTCGTTCATTGCGCTTTGGTCATTTGACATAGGATAAAATCCAACTGGTTAATCGAGTAAATAGCCGAGTTTATAGCTAAGTGTGGGGATAGAATCCTCGGTGAAGAGCAGTAACAAATCGCATTGAATATTATGATCTTCAATCCGATAGTTGATCTCCATAGCCAAAGTTCGCTGCCATTTCTCTGAATTATCATGGATCAGATCGTTAACCGTGCAGTGCCGTCCTAGCACGACAGGGTGAGCCTGACTAAATTTCATGTCGAGCTGTTCAGAAATGCCGTTAAGGAAGGCGCCGATCAGCACGTTTCCGGTATCGATCAGGACTTCTATCTCAGTATTTTTATCTTCAGGATTGGCTAATCCCATCAGCTTGGCCATGTCCTTAAAGCTGGAATCATGGAACAAGAGCAGGGCTTCACCCGCAATCCCCGCACCGATAAAACCTTGGCAAAGTGCCGATACGGTCGAGCTTTCTTCCGTGGCTTTGAGTGCCATGGTCAACTCACTCACCTCAAGCACGTTCACATTGGGGATGGGCAGTAACACGAATACATCGAGTAACTTAGCTAACAGATCGGCGGCGCGGCCCATGGCGACGTTGGCAATTTCTTGGCAAGCGTCACGCATGTCGACTTTGATCATCGGGACTTCGTCGGCGATATCTTTCTGCGTCAGGGTTAAGATGCCGTAATCTTGCAAAATGTTGCTGATGGCATCGGCGCTAACGGGTTTTTGAATAAAATCTAATGCGCCTAAGGCTTTGACTCGCTCATGAGCTTTGATTTGAATGTCGCCAGAGACCACAATGATCAGCGCGGGGAGATCCTGCTGCTGCACGGTTTGCAGTACTTCATAACCGTCCATCACTGGCATGTTGAGATCGAGAAACACCACTTCGCCTTTTCCGGCTCGGATAGCATCAAGGCCTTCGGCACCATTGGTCGCATAAGTAATTTCCACATCCCACTCTTTTGGGAGCGTGCGGGCCATTTGCTTACGTGCCATGGCGGAATCGTCACAGATGAGTACAGATATTGACATGCTGACTAGTGATCCTTATTTGCCCATTAATTGAAGATAACACTTATTTTTCAGGTCCGACTGACGAATTGCGTTCTTCGGGCAAGTCTGATTTATATCTTCTAGATGTAACTTATAGATATTATTGATTAATTTCGTTTTTTCGCTGACATTAAAATTTGACTCATTATTGAATCATATGATGCAAAATTTTAAATCGAGCTGGCTAATTTTTAGCAAATAACAAGGATGTAACGAATAAAAAGGACGACTGAGTCCATCTGTTTGCGGCGTTATCCTTAGCGGCAAGTACAGTTTTATATAAGCGTCGATGTTGGCGGCGAGGTAACTTCATTGCCGAGTTCGATAAGTCTATCTCATCGAAACATACATTAGGATTACCGCACGTATTGGCGACAGCCTAACATAAGTTGCCTTCAGTCCATGTTTGAATTGGCAATATTTTGACTCAAGTCAAAAAACAGGCTTATGTTATATCTTTTAGTGAATTATTCCAAACGTGTTAACATTTATTCTGGACTGACCAGTAACGGAATATTTCATGAGTGGCCAAAGTGTACAAGTCAAAATCGATGATGGCATCGCCTATGTGTTGCTTAATCGTCCTGAAAAAATGAATGCGATTAATTATTTAATGTTTAGTGAGCTCGACCGTGCGATTAAAAATATCAAATCCAATCGTGGGGTGCGAGCGGTGATCCTCTCGGGGGCGGGTGGCAATTTTAGCTCTGGGCTCGATGTCAAAAGCGTGATGTCGGCACCCATGCAGGCGGTAAAATTACTGTTTAAGGGCTTACCGGGGAATGCGAACTTAGCCCAGCGGGTGTCATTAGGTTGGCAAAACTTGCCCGTACCTGTGATTGCCGTACTTGAAGGCTGTTGCTATGGCGGCGGTATGCAAATCGCCTTGGGCGCAGATGTGCGCATCGCTAGCCATGACTGTAAATTATCGATCATGGAGGCTAAATGGGGACTCGTGCCCGATATGGCGGGGTTGGTCGCGTTAAGGCAAATCATGCCTAAGGATCAAGCTATGCTGCTGAGCCTGACGGCAAAAGTGCTTGAGAGTCATGAAGCGCTAGCCTTAGGACTCGTGACGCAAGTGAGCGAGACGCCGATGGAAGCGGCGCAACAATTGGCGCAGCAACTGATGCAAACCTCACCGGATGCAGCAGCGGCCATCAAACTCAGCATTAACCGTAGTTGGACGGCTTCGGTGCGTAGCCTGCTTTGCCGTGAGTCTATTAGTCAGATTCGGTTATTGTTAGGCAAAAATTGCAAGATAGCGACGGCGCGTCAGCTGAAAGATCCGCAGAAACCTTACCAAGATCGTCAGTCGGGCTGGTAATGCTATTTTGTCTGAATTAGCTTAAATCGCCGTTGTTACTGCGCGCCGCTCATGCGGGCGGAAAAGCCTTTAATCGCATTTAAGCAATTCTGCCATGCGCTCTCGTTATCTAAATTGAGCGCTAAGCTGGTTTGGCGGTAGTTAGGACTTTTTAAGGTCACGGCTAAAATCTTACGATTCGCGGCCGTTTCTAATGAGGCGGGATGACCGTCCGGCGATTGGATATCTAAAATCGGCAGCGTGAGTTTCGCTAATTGCTCCGCGAGTGCTTGGTTGAGCTTTTCGTCCTCACGATAGGGATTGATGACGATCAGCACATCGGGATCGGCAATCTTCTTTTGGCTCAATAGGCTAATCAATAATCCTGCGCTTTGGTCGGCGGTGATCAAAATGCGTTTGCCCGCATAATCTGCGCCGACCGCATCTAATTGCGACATGCTTTGGACGAGAAAGTCTTCCTGCTCTTGCAGATGTTTGCTGTTATCTTCGGGCTTGATTTTAGGGCTAGGTTTGTTGGAAGGTGAGCTTAATTGCGCAGCGCCGGGTGAGGTGACTTCAGTGGCGGCGGTGGCAAAATTGGCCGCAGGCAGCTCTGTTGGCGGGGTTAAACTTAAACTTGCCCAACCGGCAGGATTAATATTACGGCGCACAAACGCCATCAGCCCCGGCGCGTCTGCCGTGCCGTTGGTGGCGGGCAGAATGATCGCCGCACCGAGTTTCTTTTTACCTTCCCACGCTCTCACCAACAAATCGTAGGGCTGATTGTCTATGGTGATTTGTTTGACTTCATTCTCGGGTAAATAGCGGTTATTTAATTTTTTGGCACTGACTTCTGCTGGCGTTGGCGTAGCTGTTGCTGGGTCTGCCGCGCGGGCAGAGATGGTAGTGAAACCAAGTAGGAGGCAAAAGAGAAGCGAAATAATGCGTGCCATAGTATTGATAACCACCTGTGTAGTCTCATAAATTCATCAGTGCTTGAGTATAACCTGAACAATTACCAAAAAGTGAACTTTCCTCGCCAAAGAGTGACGCCTCATCATTTGGGATAATCACGTTAATTGGGAAGACGCTGCTGAACATCAACAGCCGCTTATTATAGAAAACCACTTTGAATCGAAAGCTAAAGGCATAAAAAGGCCCAGCGCTTTGGCTGGGCTCATTGATGGAAACCTGTGCTTCGGCTCGGGCCTATACGTGGCTGACGAGTACCATACGGATCGCATCGAGTTGTAACTGGCTGGCATCCAGATAAGTGTTTAACTCTTGCATCTGATTGCGCAGGTATTCCAATTCTTCCTCACGGATATTGGGGTTTACTGCCTTGAGTGACTCTAAACGACTCAGCTCTGTGCTCAGTTGTTGGGTCATTTTCTCTCTGGCTTGGGCGACCATTTCATCCACAACCACTTGAGCATATTCTTCACCCTTAGCAAATAACGGATGCAGAATTGGCTGAGATGCGGTGACTAACTTGCCGCCAATATGTCGATTCACCGCGCTCAGTTGTTTATCGAAACTGGCGTAATCCACTTTAGCCGACAGGTCGTTACCATTTTTATCCAGCAACACGCGAATGGGTGTAGGCGGTAAATAGCGGTAAAGCTGGCTCGACTTAGGTGCTGAGGCATCGGCCATGTAGATGAGTTCTAAGAATAAGGTACCTGCAGGCAGGGCTTTATTCTTCAGAATTGCGACGCTGGTGGTGCCGGTTTCTGAACCTGTGATCAGATCTAGCCCCGTTTGCACCAGTGGATGCTCTTGGGTGATCAGCGCAATATCATCGCGAGATAACGCTGTGTCACGGTCGAAGGTCACAGTCACGCCATCTTCTGGCAAGCCAGGGTAGGTTGGGAACATCATGTGTTCGCTTGGACGCAGAATGATCGAGTTTTCACCCTTATCTTCTTGATCGACACCGATAATATCCCACAGACGGATCACTGAACCGATCAAATGGGTATCACCATCATTCTGGGCGAGGCGCTGGACGATAGCCATTGCCTTCTCGCCGCCGTGTGAGTTGATTTCCAGCAGCTTGTCGCGGCCTTGCTCCATGGCGTGCTTGAGTTCTTTATAACGGCTCTGGGTGTGATTGAGCAGGTTTGTCAGCTCGTCGCTGTCATCAACCACAAGCACGTTTAACAGATCTTCGGCAAATTCACTGTAAAGCACATGGCCACTCGGACAAGTCAGTTCGAAGGCATTCAGCCCTTGGTGATACCACTGCATCAAACGTTCTTGGGCGGTGTCTTCAAGGTACGGTAAGTGAATTTGGATATCATTTTTCTGGCCGATACGGTCTAAACGACCGATGCGCTGTTCCAATAGATCTGGGTTTAGCGGCAGATCGAACAGGACTAAGTGACTGGCAAACTGGAAGTTACGGCCTTCAGAACCAATTTCAGAACAGATCAACGCCTGTGCGCCGCCTTCCTCTTGAGCAAAGTAAGCGCCAGCTTTATCGCGCTCGATAATCGACATGCCTTCGTGGAATACCGTCGCTTGAATCCCTTCGCGGGTGCGCAGGGCTTCTTCTAAGCTCAGGGCGGTTTCCGCTTGGCTGGCGATGATCAGCACTTTTTTGCTGCGGTGTGATTTTAAGAACTCAATTAACCAATCCACACGGGGATCGAACTTCCACCAACTGGCGCTGTTATCTTCAAATTCTTGATACAGCTTTTCAGGGCTCAGGGCTTGCGCCGCTTTCGCCTCTAATGACTTGTGTCCGCCCATCATGCCGCTGACGCGTGCGGCTGTTTGATATTGATCTGGCATGGCGTGTGGGTAAGCGTTAAAGAAACGCTTTGGGAAGCCTTTTACTGAGGCGCGGCTGTTGCGGTATAAGACGCGGCCAGTACCGTGACGGTCGAGTAATTCTTGCAGTAATTCGCTGCGGGCGGCTTGCTGTACTTCAGCATCAATACCCTCGGCTTGGATTAAACGAATACTTGGGCTGATGTCTTTCTCGCCCAGTAACTCTGTCAAGCTGTTTATAGCGGTATCGGGTAATTTAGCGTTGCCAGCCAGTGCTTCGGCGGCAATAGCGACGTCTTTATAGCTGTCTTCTTCGGCTAGGAAGGCATCGTAATCGTAGAAACGATCCGGATCGAGCAGACGCAAACGGGCGAAGTGACTTTCATGGCCAAGTTGATCCGGCGTTGCGGTTAACAGCAAAACGCCTGGGATCACTTCGCTTAATGCCTCAACCACTTGATAGGCGCGGCTTGGCGCTTCTTCGGTCCATTCTAAGTGGTGCGCTTCGTCAACCACTAACAGATCCCAATCGGCATCTAGGGCTTGATCAAGACGTTTTTTCTTACGCAGTAATTCGAGTGAACAAATCACTAATTGTTCTGTATAGAAAGGATTGTCGTGATCGGCATAGGCTTCTACACAACGATCTTCATCAAATACCGAAAAACGCAGGTTAAAGCGGCGCAGCATTTCCACTAACCACTGATGGCGCAGAGTATCGGGCACGATGATCAGGATGCGTTCGGCGCGGCCAGTAAGCAGTTGTTGGTGAATAATCAGACCCGCTTCAATGGTTTTACCTAAACCCACTTCGTCGGCCAGCAGTACACGCGGTGCATAGCGACGACCGACTTCATGGGCAATCCACATTTGATGCGGAATAAGTCCAACGCGTGGACCTTGCAGGCCAAGCAAATCCGATGAGGCCAATTTGTGGCGCAACATTTGGCACTGATAACGCACACCAAAACGGTCGAGGCGATCGATTTGGCCAGCGAATAAACGGTCTTGGGGTTTATTGAAACGAATATTGTGGTTCAGCAGGGTTTCACGCAGGGTAACTTGCTCGCCTGTCTCACTGTGAATGCCGTGATAGATCACTATCCCGTCTTTCTCGGTCAACTCGCTGACCGCAAGGCTCCAGCCTTCATGGCTTTCAACCGAATCGCCGGGATTGTATATAACGCGTGTCAGAGGGGCTTCTGCTCGGGAGAACATGCGATTCTCACCCGTGGCAGGGAATAAAACAGTGACCATACGGCCTTCTACTTGAACCACAGTTCCTAAACCAAGCTCTGACTCGGTATCACTTATCCAACGTTGACCTAAGGCGAACGGCATCTTAAATTCTCATTTCTAGGCGGACTCTAACAAAGGGCGCGTATGTTATACCAATACTCGTGATATTTAAATCGCCCTCTCACCCGTTAGAGCCTAATTCCCTGAGTGCTAGATTACAAATTGTACAAGCGACAAAATTGTCGAGCCAGTACATGAAACTGTCACGCTAATGTCACATCCGTGGTTATACACTGCCTCGAGTCTGTATGGTAAACAATGGTTGCTGTATTGTTATCTCGTGAGTTTGGTGCCAATATCAACTTAAGGTTTAAGTGCGAGTAAAGTGCTATCAACTTGAACCTTATGATCATTCTTTGCCATATGCTTTGCCAGTAATAGGAGTTGGGTAACTTTTATTGAGACTCAAAAGTTTGTTTAAACTTTAATGAAGCACTCTGGAGGCGCCATGGAACAAGACGACAGAAAGTTGTTTGTACTGGATACCAATGTGTTACTACATGAACCTTTGGCGATCTATTCGTTTAAAGAGCACGATGTGGTCATTCCGATGACAGTGCTAGAAGAGTTGGACCAGATTAAAGATCGAAAGAGTGATGTGAGTCGGGATGCTAGAGTTGCCATCAGGGCATTGGAAGATACCCTAGGCGGTGAAACAACCCCAGAACAGATTATCAATGGTGTCCCTTTGCCCAGCCGAGAGGGTCATGCCGATGCGGTCGGTTCGCTCTCAATCTTCCCCGACCACCTTGTTGATTTTACCTTAGGCGCACTGCCGGGAGATGGAAACGACAATCGCATTATCAACACCGCCCTACATCTGCAAAACCTGCATCATCCCCGTACCGTTGTCTTAGTCACCAAAGATATCAATATGCGTCTCAAGGCCAAAGGCGCAGGCATTCAATTGGTTGAAGATTATCGAACTGACCAGTTGATCGATGACATTCGCTTTCTCAGCAAAGGTTTTTACCAGTTCGAAGGTAATTTTTGGGAGCACTTGAACAAGGTCTCCACCGAGCGCCACGGTAGACACACAGTGCATGAAGTGCCGCTCAAAGATCTTGAAAATGATAAGTTTTACATCAACCAATACCTTATCGACACTGAGTCTGATTTTTGCGGTCGCGTTACCGATCGCACTGACACCCATCTACACATTTTAGATCTTGGCCGTGAGCGGGTGAAAAACCTCGAGGCATGGGGTGTTAAACCTAAAAACGTCTATCAAGGCATGGCGCTGCAAGCATTGCTCGATCCCGATATCGATCTGGTGATCTTAACTGGCCCAGCCGGTTGCGGTAAAACCTTGCTCGCCATGGCGGCGGCGTTGGAACTGGTGGTCGAGCGTAATCGCTACGACAAAGTGATTGTCACCCGTAACACCCCTGAAATCGCCGAATCTATCGGCTTCTTGCCCGGCACGGAAGAGGAGAAGATGATGCCTTGGCTGGCCGCCATTACCGATACGCTCGAAGTACTACATAAGAATGATGTGAATCCCACCGGCAGCATGAACTACATCATGGAGAAGGCTAACATTCAGTTTAAATCGATTAACTTTATGCGCGGGCGTTCGATCCAAAACTCCATAGTGCTACTGGATGAATGCCAAAACCTCACTGCTTCGCAGATCAAAACCATGATCACCCGTATGGGCGAAGGCACAAAACTGATTTGTTGCGGTAACTTAGCGCAAATCGACTCTAACTACTTAACTGCTGTTACCTCAGGTTTAACCTATATTGTCGAACGTTTTAAAGACTTTGAAGGCAGTGCCAACGTGTATCTGAATGGCGTGGTGCGTTCACGCTTAGCGGAATACGCTGAAGAGCATCTGTAAAGCAGGTCGGTTTAATTTAGGGTAATGACTAAGGCCTCTGATATGGAGGCCTTAATTTTATGGAGTAGTAGATTTTTAATCGACTTATCAGTGGTATGAGTAGCCTTTATCCAGCAATTATTTTATGTGATTGGTAGTTTCTTCCTGCTACTATATGAAGCTCATAGCTTTTGCCGCCGTTGGCTGAAATCAAGCGCTGCAATCAAGGGTAGTGGATGAAATCGAGTGAGCCGGATCTGCAACTAAAATCGCCGATCCAGAAGAACTACAACCGTGCCGTTTTTTATACGTACATCGGCGTTATCGTCATGTCTTTGTTGACCGCATGGATGTTTTTCGACCGCCAAAAAGCACAGCAGATGGAGCAGCGTGAAGAGCAGGTTCAGCGCCATGTATTGCAAATCGATCTGCTACTTGAGTCGAGCATTAGAGCGGTAAAAAGCTTACGTGACGTTGCCGTGGATCATTTGCGCTTAGGCGAACTCGTGCGTAAAGAACGCTTACCCCAATACGGTAAATTCAACGAAAGCGGCCAGTATTTTACCTTAGAACCTAGCTACGCCCAGAGCGGTGAGCCTTTTACCAACATGGGTAGGATTACTGGTGCGGGTTCCCTCGATGGCCGCAGCGACAAGTTCTATCAAGAGCTTGAGATGTTGTTTGAGCTGTCACTGTCATTCCCCGTCGCCAAAGAAGCCGCCCCGAAAGCCTCGGCGATTTATTACCTGTCGAAACGTAGGATTATGTCCTACTTCCCTTGGTCGAATGACGATCAACGTTTTAGGGACGAATTACTCAACAAGAAACAGTTTCAATACGCCACCCCGGCAATGAACCCGCAGCGCAGTGTGTTTTGGAGCGAAGCCTATGTCGACTCCACGGGCAAAGGCTTATTGACCACTTTAGGTGTGCCCGTTTATTTGGACGATGAGTTCATTGGCTCAATTAACTTAGACATGACGCTTGCCTCGTTAGCACGGCAAATTCGGGTCTACTTTAAGATGCCGGGCACAGTGATTTTGCTCGACCAACAGAACAATATTTTATCCCACAGCGATTTTGATAGCTCAGACATCAATCGGGTCTATCACATCAGCCAACGTATTCCCTCTGAGCTGCATTCTTTGCCTGAGTCGGAATTGTTCGATGCCCACGACGGCATCATACGCAACGGCTATTACATTCACTCGGTTGCTCTGCATAACGCACCTTGGCGTTTACTGTATTTGCAGGATGAGGACGACCTATTCCAAGACTCGTGGGAAAAACTGCAGCTGACCTTTATTTTAGTGGTTATCGCCCTGTCTGTGTTGGTGACCATAGTGCATTGGCAGACGCGTCGATCTTTTGTGAGCCCTGCCTCGCGACTACTGTCGCATCTTGAGGGTTGCTCGCAAGAACCGCGTAAGCCACCGGAGAAAATCACCCGCGGCTGGGAACCTTGGTTCTTGCTGGTGAGTCGGATTTTTGAGGAAAACAAACAATATACCCACCATTTAGCGGAGCAGAATAAGCGGCTCGATAAGCTAGTTGCGCGGCGTACTGAACGCTTAAAAGACACCACAGAGCGGCGTGAACGCGAATATGCGCTGCTACGATCCCTGCTTGATTCGATCCCCGAAGCCATTGTCTTTAAAGATAAAGAAGGCAACTATTTAGGTTGTAACAAAGCGGCTGAACGCATGCTGGGTTACACCGAGAGCGAGATGATAGGTTTATCATCTGAGGATCTGACCTCGCCAGAAATGGGCATTCGTATCCGCGCCGAAGACGAACAAGTCCTAAAAGATCGCACGCCGCTGCGCTACCAAGAAAAGGTCGAGCTTGCGGGTAAACCTGTGTTGCTCGATACCCTTAAACTGCCTTTCTATAATCGCCGCGGCGAATTGCAGGGTCTGATTGCCGTGTGGCGTGATGTGACACGGGAATACGAGTCTGCTGAACAATTGCGCCTGTCCGAAGAGCGTTATCACTTAGCCATGGATGCGGTGGAGGATGGCCTGTGGGACTGGTATTTAGACTCTGAACAGATCATTTGTAACCCTGCCTATTATTCTATGTTGGGTTATAAAACCAATGAGTTCCCAGCTCTTGTGTCGACGATTGATGAATTATCCCATCCCGACGATCGTATCCGCGTCGAGGAATACCGAGCTCAGTATCTCGCGGACCCTGTCGGCGCTTACGAAATTGAATTCCGTATGTTAGGTAAAAATGGCGGCTATCACTGGGTGTTATCCCGTGGCCGTGTGGTGGAGTTCACCGCCGAAGGCCAGCCTAAGCGTATGCTCGGTACCCATAAGGATATTACCCGCCATAAGAGTAACGAAGTGGCGCTTTTGGAAGCCAAGCAAGACGCCGAATTAGCTAACCTCTACAAGAGTGAATTCTTGGCCAACATGAGCCATGAGATCCGCACGCCGATGAACGCCATTATCGGTATGTTGCAGTTGGCGCAGCGCACCTCGTTAACGGCGCAGCAGAAAGATTACCTCGAAAAAGCCGGTTTCTCGGCGCAATCGCTGCTGAGGATCATCAACGATATTCTCGACTTCTCTAAAATTGAGGCGGGTAAGTTAGAGCTTGAGCGGGTGCCATTCCCGCTGGATAAAGTGCTCGATCATGCCCTCGATCTCAATGCGCTCAAAGCACAGGAGCAGGGCGTTGAGTTACTCTTGTATGCCCCAGTGACGGCGGGACTCATTCTTAAAGGCGATCCGCTGCGTTTAGGTCAAGTATTGATTAACCTGCTGTCGAATGCGGTGAAATTTACCCAATCTGGCGAGATTGAGCTGGGCTGTGAAGATGTCGGTGAGCGCGATCATCGGATTACCTTGAAGTTTTGGGTGCGGGATACCGGTATTGGGATCAGCAAAGATCAGCAAGAAAAACTGTTCGATGCCTTCGCCCAAGCCGACGGTTCGACCACCCGTAAATACGGTGGCACAGGTTTAGGTTTATCGATCAGTAAGCATCTGGTGTCTATGATGGGCGGTAAGATGCAAGTGCAGAGTGAGCTTGGGGTCGGCAGTACCTTTAGCTTTACTATCAGCTTTGAGATTGCCGAAGCCGCTAAGATTGAGCCTTTCGTCGTGCCGGAAAAGCTCAATAGTCTACGTACCTTAGTCGTTGACGATAACCCAACGGCACTGCAAATTTACTCGACCTTGATGCGAGATTTCCACTTCGAAGTTGATACCGCCGCCAGTGGCGCCGAAGCGCTTTATAAACTGTCGCGGGCGCCAATCGATCTGTTATTGCTCGACTGGATGATGCCAGAAATGGACGGCAGCGATGTGGTCAGCGCCATAGACACTATGGTTGCCGAGGGCCGCTTAGCGAAACGGCCTGTGATTATCATGATGACGGCCTATGCGGCAGAGCCCTTGCAGCATGAAGTCGATAGTGCCAATGTGTTTGCCGTACTGCAAAAACCGTTCAAGGCATCGAGCCTGTTCGATGAGATTATTGCCGCCTTTGCCGATGAGCCGAGATTGAATGTGGTTCAGCCTATGGTTGAAGTCCAAGTTGAGGACGGAGAACACACAGGTTTAGTGCTGCTGGTGGAAGATAATTTTATCAACCAGCAAGTGGCCACTGAACTCCTTAAAAGTGCAGGCTATGAAGTGGTGCTGGCCGACAATGGTCAAGTAGCGCTGGATACCATAGACTCGCGGCCGTTTGATGCCGTGTTGATGGATATTCAAATGCCAGTGATGGACGGGTTAACCGCTGCAAAGGCACTGCGTGAGCGTTTTAATGCCGATGAACTGCCTATTATTGCCATGACAGCCCATGCCATGTCGGGCGACAGGGAAAAAAGTTTAGCGGCGGGGATGAATGCCCACATCACTAAACCTATAGTGCTCAACGAATTATTTGAAACATTAAATCACTGGATCAAACATAAGAACCAGCATCTGAATCGTTAATTTATTTGCTCGGGGCCAGTGATGGCCTCGCGTTATTTACTTTTAAGCAATCGCTTGAGATCAAGAGTCATCGATAACTTATTAAGGTAAATAACGCAGCCAGCCGTATCAGGAGGAAAGATGAAACCCCAAAGTTTAGCCTTAGCCTTATCCATAGCGCTGTTAGGATTTCCCACAGTTACCGTCGCAGCAGCCGCGCCTAGTGCCAAGATTATTAAGCAAAGCCAAGAGGCGAAAGGGTTTCTTAATCTCTATTACGAGGAATCTCAGGGAGAGTTGTACCTTGAGGTCAATCGCTTAAATCAGCCTTTTCTCTTGGTCACTAGTTTGCCGCAGGGTGTAGGTTCGAACGACATTGGTCTCGATCGTGGCCAACTGGGTCAGACCCGCATGGTGCAGTTTGAGCGCCAAGGTCCCTATGTTTTACTCAAGCAACTCAATACCCAATATCGTGCGAATACCACTGACGCCGCTGAGCAAAGAGCGGTTGCAGAAGCCTTTGCCGATTCAGTACTATGGCAAGGCAAAGTGATTGAGGGCAAGCCAGATCTGGTGGCAGTCAACGATCTGGTCCTCAATGATTTACACGGTGTGGCTTCCGTTTTGCAACAGACTGAACAAGGCAATTATCGGCTAGATCTGAGCCGTTCTGTCATCTTACCCAAAGGGATTAAATCCTTTGAGAAAAACGCCGATGTCGATGTGCAACTCACTTTTAAAGGCGATGTTGCTGGCGCGCAGGTCGCGCAGGTAACCCCCGATGGCACCTTAATGTCGGTGCGGATGCGTTATTCCTTTGTTGAGCTGCCCGATACCGATTATCAGCCGCGGGCTTATCATCCGATGAGCGGTTATTTGTCAGATGAGTATCAAGACTATGCGACGCCCTTTGACCAACCGTTAGCTCAGCGTTTTATCCTGCGCCACCGTTTACAGAAAGTTCATCCTGGCCCAGCGCCAAGCGAAGTCGTTAAACCTATTACTTATTATCTTGATCCCGGTGTGCCAGAGCCGATACGTTCGGCGTTGCTCGATGGCGCGCGCTGGTGGGAGACGGCTTTTACTCGCGCCGGATTTATCAACGGCTTTAAAGTTGAGTTATTGCCGGTAGATGCCGATCCGCAGGATATTCGCTACAACATGATCCAATGGGTGCACAGGGCGACGCGGGGTTGGTCCTATGGCGCCGCACTGACCGATCCACGCACAGGTGAAATCATTAAGGGTCAAGTCACGCTCGGCAGCTTGCGTGTGCGGCAGGATTACTTGATTGCCAAAGCCTTAACCGCAGGCTGGCAGGATAGAGTGGCGGCCGAGAAAGCGGCGACAGCCTTGTCGCTGGCGCGTATTCGCCAACTGGCCGCCCATGAAGTTGGCCATACCTTAGGGCTTGATCATAACTTTGCCGCTTCGACCAATCAGGATGCCTCTGTGATGGATTATCCCCATCCGAAAATCCTGCTAAAGGGCAATGATATTGATATTTCAGCACCTTACACTACAGGTGTTGGCCCTTGGGATGATTTTGCTATCGCCTATGGTTATAGCGATCAAGGTGATGCCCGTACCCAACAAGCACTGCAAGTCGACTTACTGGCCGATGTCGCCAAACGTGGCTTACGTTATATCGGTGAGGCCGATTCTCGGCAAAAGGATGCGAGTCAGGCCTATGCCAGTTTGTGGGATAGTGGTGACGATCCGATCGACCAGTTGGGTAAGCTCGACAAAATTCGCACTAGGGCGATTGCGGGATTCTCCAGTGCAGCCTTGTTACCCAATGAGCCACTGGGCGAGCTAGCCGATGCCTTTGCGCCAATTTATTTGCTGACGCGTTATCAAATCGATGCGGTTGCTAAGTTTATTGGCGGCACTGACTATAACTATCAATCCATAGGTGAAGGCAGCCGCTGGAGCTATATTGCGCCGCAATTGCAGTTAACGGGTTTAGACGCACTGCTTAAAACTTTAGATGCGGCGAGTTTAACTGTGCCGCAATCCTTGCTCGACAGTTTAGTGCCAAAGGCGGGGAATTATCATTCCACGCGGGAATCCTTCGACTCAGGTTTAGGCGCAATTAACGATCCTCTCGGCATGGCTGAAGTATTTAGCCGTCATACCGTGAGCTTGCTATTGATGCCTAAACGTTTGAACCGTGTCAGCAAAGCATCCATGGCCGATAGCGAGCAGTTATCGGTGACGACATTACTGGATAAGTTATTCGCGGCGACCTTGTATCAAGAGGACAAGCTTGGGCTGGTCGAAGGCGTGTGGATGCGAGTGAACGCTGTGGTGATTGATGAAGTGCTGGCAACGCTGCACAATCCTCAAACCTCACCAGAGGTGAGGGCTGCGATCAACGATCGCGCTCAGTTTGTGATTAAGCAATTGAAAGCGAAGTCGAATCGAGCGAATGCAAGTCTTGCGGCCCATTATACTTGGTTGCAACAGGGTCTGGCTGCGGGCTTAACCGATGCTAAGGTTAAGCTGATCCCTAAGCCGTTAAGCTTACCGCCGGGATCACCGATTTAATCTGATGAATATAGGCGCCATTAGGCGCCTATTTCTTTTGGATTTTTCGGATAAAAGTGATCGGCTTTACGCTCTAGATGGGTAAAGCGGCGAGTGTTTTTGTAGGGCAGTTTCATAAAGCCCGACACGCCGTGGCCTTGGATTTTGCCGACATGATGCAAGATGCGATCGAGACTGGCGCGAAATGCCGCCTGCTTACGGGGGTTGAGCAGCTTCAAGTAACTGTGGATCTTTAGGTGATTCGGCAGCGCCTCAAAAATGATGCAGCCTGTGTGGTGAATTTGGTTGATGCGGGCTAATTCTTCCATGATCTCCACGGGCAATTCGAGGTTTTCGTCGGGATCTTTACCGTCTTCAAAGTAAGAGTGTAATCGCGACTTATCTTCTAAGGTGGGCACATCACCAACTTCAAAGGGCAATTGCAGATCGGCGCTGGCGACAAACGGCTCGCTGATATCTGTGCGCTCGATATGCAGTGTGTCTTTGGCGTTAAAGAAACAGGCCTTAAATACTCCAATACGTTTAATTCCCCGCGCCAGATCCACCATATTGTTGACCGCAATAATTAAGGCACTTTTTTGTTTTGCATCGTAAATCGCAAGATTGGAGTCGATAAACACGCCGGTTTCTTGCCAGTGGATCGCGAGACCACCCACGATCGGATATTGCGCTAATCGACCCACGGCGGCGATAAAACCTTTTTCGGTGTCACCCATGCCCGCGAGGAAGTTGCGGTAATATTTTTCGAGCTGAATATCATCCATCTTAGCGATAGGATCTTGGGCGTTATGTTCCTTCAAAAAGGACTTACGCGAACTGTAGCTGACGGTTTCAACATCTTTATCGCGGGATTGCACCCACACAGGAATTTCACCCTGTAACTCAGCCTTGGGCAGTTCAGGTAAATGCAGTCTGTGGCTGTGGCGCATACTTTTTAAAAAGTAATCACCGGCAATATTGCGCTGTTTAGGATCTGTGCTGAGCATGCCCTCTAAGGTGCGGGCTAATTCCATTGGTAAGCCAATGCTGGTGGGCGAGATAACTTGTGCACCGAAGCGGCTTGCTTGCCCTGAGGCGAGGGCATACAGAGTCGCGGCAACGCCTTGCTCATCGAAGCGCGGGCTGGAGAGTGCCCCATTGAGTTGCTCTTCGCCGATAAAGTACACATCGCCCATGCGGGCGTTGGTATGTTGTTGATCGCTCGACATTAACGCCATCACATTGTCTTCGACCGGCTTGTTATATTCATCCCGCTGGGCAAATACCGCCGATCCCCAATCGATCAACGATAAGTGTTGCTGCTCAATGTCGTAAACCAGATTAGAAGGTTTGATATCGCCGTGCACTAAGGGCTTGCCCGTGCGCAGGTAATACAAGATATCGGCGAGTTGGCGGGCGATGCTCATGACCATAGCTGTGGGCAGGGCGCCCATGCGGCGGCAAAGTTGGTCGAGATCTTCGCCTTTTGCCCGCTCCATCACGAGTATGCCTTGCTTGCCGACTCGCTCAAATTTGATCGCGCCCGGCACATTGGGATGCTTGAGTAAGGACAGCATAAAGGCTTCTTCTTCGAGCCTATCTTGAATATGTTGCGGCAGATTAATCCGCGAGAACTTAAACACATGGGCATCGCCCGCTTGATTGATACCCGCAAACACGAAACCGTAGGCGCCTTTGCCGACCAATTCAATACCGGTATAACCTAACTTGCTCAGCTGCTGTTTACAAAGGCGTATCCACGCCTTGTGTTTACGGGCATCATTGGCTTTGAGCAAGTAAATGGATTGCTCTTCAGAAATATAAAAATGCTGCAGCTGAGGTGTTTGCAAATTGTGCTCCTTGTTTTGTTCATTTAACCAGTAAGCGGGGGCGATAATCAAATGGCGGCTGGCTTTATTTTAGGATCTTGAGCGGCATGGGCTTTCAGCGTCAGGCGCGGCTTACCTAACCGATCATTTCGTCACTGACTTTGACTTATATCAAGTTAAATCCTCGCGACTATAGGTAATCTTTGGGACATGAGATGGGATCAGTTTTTGTTAATTAACCTACAGATAAAGTACAGCTAAGGAGGGCGTATGCCCACCCAATATAAAGCCTTGTTGATCGAGTTATTGGAATATCCACGCAAGCGTATTTTACAGTCAATGGAAGTGACCCATTGCCCGCATGCGGTATTTTTTAATGATAGCGACGAGCAATGTTTAACGTGTCATCAGGGCATGGAATGTATCTGGATGAACCAGAATGACGAGCTGGTGGCCGTGAACGAAAAATCGATTGCCGAGTTAAAACAGCAGTTGTTGATCGCCGTGGACTTTATCGACTCATCGTTAAGCCCGCACCATTTATCACGCCGTCAATGTCAGTGTGATAACTGTGTTTGGCTGCGTAAAGTGCAAGCCACGTTAGATCAGTAAGTGAGTCTTTACATTACTGAACTTGTCGAATGGCAGGCTGCTTTGCATCTGCTTTAAAATGTCATTAGAGTAAGGACAACTTTAGCGAATAGAGATAAACCCATGGAACCCGGTTTTTGGCATGAAAAGTGGCACCAGCAGCAAATAGGTTTTCATCAGCAAGACATCAATCCTTTCCTCGTTAAGTATTGGCAGAAGCTTGGATTACCCGCAGATACACAGGTTTTTGTGCCCTTATGCGGCAAGTCGCTAGACATGTGTTTCTTGGCCGAACAAGGGCATCAGGTCATAGGTTGTGAGTTGAATGAATTGGCGGTGCAGCAATTTTTCAGCGATAACCAACTCGAGATGACGCAAACGACCGTGGGTGAACATCAGCATTATCACACTGAGCAGATCGGTTTGTATCAAGGTGATATTTTCACTTTACCTAAGGCTATCACTCAAGAAGTGACAGCATTTTATGATCGCGCCGCGTTGATCGCATGGCCAGAGAGCATGCGTGCCCAATATGCCAAGCAGTTAGCGAGCTTATTACCTAGTGGCTGTGTCGGTTTATTAGTGACCTTAGATTATCCGCAAGAAGCGTTAATTGGCCCACCTTTCGCCGTATCCCCAACCTGGGTTGAACAGCATCTGAGTGATGACTTTGACATTGAAGTCTTAGCCTCCCAAGATGTGTTGGCCGACAATCCCCGCTTTATTAAAAAAGCCGTGCCTTGGCTTAATGAAGCCGCCTATTTGTTGAAACGTAAGTAGGATTGACTCGAAAGTGGATCTGTAACCCCATTGAATGCTCAGTAGTATTAGAGTTCAGTGGGGACTTGTCATTAAAACATCATATCTAAATTCTAAACTGGCAAGATTATTTAAGACGAAGTGACGAATAGAAAGCTTTGTTGTCGCGGGACTTTTTTGGATTGAGTTTGCTTGAGTCAGCGTGGTTTTAGCTTGTCGGAAGTGTGTTCGTTAGCGAGTTCCCTTTACCACCCTATTCGCGATTCAATTTACGCGACTTCGTAATAATTAGGCTCACGCTCTAATTGATTCTGGATGATCTGTACCGCCATTCTTGCACACTTGCCACATTGATCGGCAACACCTAAGCGCTTTTTCACGTCAGCAAGCGAGCTATCGCCCTGGCTTACGGCATTTTTAATTTGCGTATCGGTGATCGCATGGCAAAGACAAACGTACATATATTAGTCTCCAAAGGAATTGCGCCAATTCTAAATGAAAACGCTTATCAAATGCAATCATGATTTTTGAGTGATTTTCATACATTAACGTTTTTGTTACATGGCGCACGTTTTTATCGTCTATGCTAGATGTGTTTTAGCATTAAATTGCTTGGCAATTTTAGAAGTAAGTTCAGGAATACAGAGTCAGGGTGATGATGCCTCACGGATGGATAGCTCAGGGATGAATAATCAAAGAACTAATCAAAGATCCATAAGGTTTCATGAGAACAAATCTACCAGTTACACAGCGAGAATATGATTATCCAGCGGATTGGATTTTATTGTCGACCACGGACACTCAAAGTCATATCACCTACGCCAACCCATCCTTTTGTACCGTTGCCGGTTATGAACTCGATGCTATGTTGGGTAAGCCCCATAACATGGTGCGTCATCCTGATATGCCTCCGCAAGCGTTTGAGGATCTGTGGCGCTGCATCAAAAAAGGCGAGCCTTGGAAAGGAATAGTGAAAAATCGCTGCGCCAATGGCGATCACTATTGGGTTGATGCCTATGTCTCACCCATTTCAGTTAATGGCAAAGTCGTCGAGTTTCAATCTGTACGCACTAAACCCACCCGCGAGCAGGTTAAGCGTGCAGAAACGGCTTATGCAGAATTGAACAAAAATGGCAGCGTCAGCGCGTTAAAACGTACAGTGAGCATGCCCACCAAATTGCTGTTATTAGCATTACTTGCCATGCTGCCGATGCTTTACCTTGCTTTGCAAATTGGCTTAATGGGCTTTATAGCTCTAGCGATTAGCATTCTGGTATTGCTGGTGGGCGGTAATCTGGTGCTGAGTCGTTATTATGCTATCGTGGCTAAGGCAAAGCATATCTACGATAACCCTTTGATGGCACATATTTACAGTGGAAACTCTGATGATCTTGGCGCGATTGATTTAGCGCTGCAAATGCAAAATTCAGAGCTTAAGTCGATTCTGGGGCGTGCATCGGATTCCTGTAATAACGTGTCAGAACAGGCCAAAATTTCTGCCGCCAAGGGCAAACAAATCCAGAGTACCAGTCAGGCTCAACTGTCTGAAATAGAACAAGTCGCTACGGCGATGCAGGAAATGACCGCCACATTAGGCGATATGTCCTCCAATTGTGCTGATGCAGCCAGTGCCTCGCAAATGGCATCCGCTGAAACCATCAATGGCGATAAAACGGTGTCGAGCACCATTAGCTCGATTCAAGCTATGGCGGAGCAGCTGCAACAAACATCAAAGGTGATTACTGAGTTAGAAGCCCACAGTAAAGATATTGGCACAGTACTCGATGTGATTCAGAGTATTGCGGGTCAGACGAATCTACTGGCATTAAATGCCGCGATTGAAGCGGCTCGCGCGGGTGAGCAAGGGCGTGGCTTTGCCGTTGTTGCTGACGAGGTTAGGGCCTTGGCGCAACGTACCCACGATGCTACTAAGGAAATCCAAAGCATGATTAACCTGTTGCAGCAGGAGACCAACAAAGCTGTGGTCAGCATGCAGCAAGGAGTGGTTGCCGCTGCCGACTGTATTTCAACAGCGGATCTTGCGGGCGCAGCCTTACGCACAATCCGTGAGGCCATTTCGACCATTACCGATATGACGCACCATATTGCCAGCGCGGTTGAAGAGCAATCGAGTGTGGCAAATGAGATGAATCGCAGCGTGGTGAATGTGTCGCAATTTACCCATTCTAGCCATCAACTCGGCAGTGAAATGGTCGGCTTGAACGATGAAGTGACTCGCGAGATGGATTCTCACTCGGTATTGGTCGATCAATTCTTAAAGCGCAGCTTTAGGGTGTAATCACCTAAAACTTAAGATAAAAAGGCAATAGTCTGACTATTGCCTTTGCTTTTTCTGCTCCCTGACTCAATTTCATTTTTCTAACTTAATTTCTGCTCTCTGAATTAATTCCTGAGCGCTAACTCAGTAGCCCTTACTAAAGTCGATTCGATTCTGCAGTGGCTCACCGCTAATGTAGCGGCGATAGTTTTGGCTAAAAATCTCGACGATTTGTGCGGGATGGCTTGGCGCTGAAATATGTGGTGTGATAATGGCATTTTCCCGCTCCCAAATGGGATGGCTATTGGGCAAAGGTTCTTGAGCAAAAACATCGAGAATCGCTTGTTGAGTAGGTTTAGCGATAAGCTGGACATTAAGCGCATCGAGATCGAGTGCATCACCGCGGCCGACGTTAAACAGCACAGCATCATCTTTTAGCTTGCCTAAGGTATCAGCGTTAAGCAGGCTTTGGGTTGCCGGAGTGCTGGGCAGTAAATTCACCACCACATCGGCTTGCGTTAACGTCTGGGCTAAATTGGCCATCGCTTCAATGGCATCAAAACCTTCAACGGTATTACCGCTACTATTAATACCTGTGACATGCATGCCAAAGTGCTTTGCCGTCTTCGCGAGATGCTGGGCAATTGAGCCAGTACCGAGTATGAGTAATCGCATTCCCTGTAAACTTGTGTGACGTATGGGTGGTTGAACTTGCCACTGTTTATGCTGTTGCTGCTGGCGATAAAAACCATGACCACGGATATGCGCGAGTAAATAACCGAACAAAAACTCACTCATCAGCGGGCCGAAAATGCCTTTAATATTGGTAAGTTGATAGTCTTTTCTGCCCCTTGGGCTAATCAGAGCATCTATGCCTGCAAAGCTTGATTGTAACCATTGCAGATTTTTAGCATGGGGTAATAAGGGCGCGGCGAGTTTAGGTTCGGCTAACCAAATATCCGCTTCAATTATGCCCGCTGGATTATCATCGAGTATCTCTAAATCAGGGAGTTTCTGCGCCTCAATCAAGTCGCGGTACTGCTGATTTGCCTTCGTTAGCAAGAGTAACTTGTGCCCCATGGCGTCTCCCTTTATGCTTAGTTATTGTTATTTTTCAATGTGCTGTCGCGGTCACTTCGAGGGATTGCGTCGCATCTTTTTAGGTTGAGTCATTATGGATCAGTTAATCGCCCTTATTGCCCAATTGGGGAACATGCTTCGCCCTTGGGCTTTTGATATTGCTACCGCTATGGTGGTGTGTCTTATTTTGGTTTTTTCAGCGGATGTCAATCGTATCCTAAGGCGTCATTTGTTGGGGCATTCTTTTGTGCTGCGAACATTTGTTTTTATTATTGTGAATGCCTTTGGCTATGGCCTATTGATCGTGAAAGCCACGCCTTGGGTGGCAAGACACATAGTGGCTATGCCATCCCATTGGATGTTTCTGTTAATTGTGGCCATGTTTATTTTTATCGGCTATTGGGCTCAGCGAAATAGCCAAGCTTAATATCGATATCAAGGCTGTCGTTATTCAAAGTAACCACAGTAATCGGCCGTGGCCACTTGATCTAAGGCTTGCATGGCACGGTCGGGATAATTGCTGAACACGCCATCGACGCCCATCTGCTTAAGTGCATGAATATCGTCGCTATGATCGACCGTATAAACATAAACCTTAGCGCCTCTGTTGTGGGCGTCATCCACTAAGGCTTGGCTGATAAAGCTGAGATCTAAGTGCAGCGAGTAAGCATTTAGCTCTCCGACCACAGCAGCATTATCAAGTGGAATACTGGCCAGCAGCGGCGCGACTAAAGCCTTGGGCAAAGCTTGTTTAAGTTCGCGCAGATACGGGTGATTAAAAGAAGATATCAGTAACTGCTCCTGGGTAAACCCAAGCTGACTTAAGGCCTTTGGATATAAATCGATTAACGGCGTGACGGTATTAATACCTTTTAATTCAATATTGACTATGCAGCGCCCCGCAATCAGCTCAAGTACTTGCCATAACGTCGGTATGGGCTCGCCTTTCACATTGATGCTCGCCAGATAATCCTTACTTACTAAATGGATCACGCCAGAGCCCGAGCTTTTATTATCAAGCCTTCGGTCGTGGAACACGACTAACTCACCTTCGACATTATGCACATCGAGCTCGACGGCCTGAGCCCCTAATTCTAACGCCTTAGCCATGGCGGCTAAGGTATTTTCGGCCTGATAACCGCTGGCGCCGCGGTGAGCAAAAATAAGCATGTTCTGCGATCCTATTAGCTTCTAATAATGCCTTGTTGCTCTCGACTTTGACCATTCTTAATATGGATTTCCATCTGCGGATAGGCGAGTTCGAGATTGTTTTCTTTGAGTTTTTTAGTCACTCGTTTATGTAAATCATGGCGCAGTGGCCAACGTGCCGACATATCTTTCGCATAGGCGCGCACTTCATAATCTTGGGTGTGTTTACCAAAGCCTGCAAACCAGACTTCAGGTTCTGGGCTGGCAAGTGCATCTTCACATTCTTGCACCGCTTGGTACAGGGTCGCTTCGACTTTGGCGGGATCAGAATCCCGCGCCACCGACACATAAACAATGACCCGCGTAATAGGATCTGACAAAGACCAGTTGATCAGCTGCTCTGTGATAAAGGCCTTGTTCGGGATGATGATTTCTTTTCTATCCCAATCGATAATCGTTGTCGCCCGAATTTGAATTTTACTCACGGTTCCCGTTAAATCGCGAATCGTCACTGTGTCGCCAATCCGCACTGGCTTTTCAAACAAAATGATCAGACCCGAAATAAAGTTGGCGAAAATCTCTTGTAAACCAAAACCTAAACCGAGCGACAGTGCGGCAATCAGCCATTGCAACTTAGACCATTCCATCCCGAGATTAGAGAAGCCGATTAATAGTCCGAGGAAAACCACTAGATAACGACTGACGGTTGTGATCGCAAACCCTGTGCCGGGGGAGAGATCGAGTCTTTGTAGGATCATCAACTCAAGTAAGCCGGGGAGATTGGTAGCAATCATCAGCGAGAAACCGACTACTATCAGGCCAAACATCAAGGACTTCATGGTAATGGGCAATTGTTGTTCTAGGCCATTAACGCTGGTATTGGTCGTCCACAGCGTAATGCCGTCGAGGAAGGAAAACAGCGCCGTATGGGTTTGAGTCCACAGACCAATCAAGCTGGCTAAAAAGGCCAATAACAACAGCGAACGCACTAGGCCGAGGGATTGGCTCGAAATGGTTTCCAGATCGACCACGGGTTCTTCGTAGGTATCGAGTCCATCGGCGGAGAGATGATGGGTTTCACCTTTTTCCCTTTGTGCTAAGCGTTCGGCACGTTTTGCCTTAGCGCGATCGAAGGCGATACGACGACGTTCAATCAACATCCAGCGTTTGATCAGTTGGTATAACAGCAAGAAACCCAGACCAAGTACGATCGACAATTGCAGTTGTAACAGCATTTGGAAAGCGGTGAAGTAGTAACCCCTAAAGGCTAAGCCTGCACTTAAAAGAGGCACAGATATCAACAATGTCCAGAGGATCTTCTGAATGAGTTTTTTGTTTTTACCGTCTTTCTTGGCATCCGAGTTTTTACGGCTAAGAATTAAGATGTCTTTGTATAACAAGAATAAAACGATACAGAAAACAATAAAGGCACCACGGCCTATGCTGTTGCGCACCAGTGAGGTGTCGAGCACTTCGGTAAAGCCCATCAAGCCCAATAATGGACTGGCGACCAGCACAAAGTGTCTAAGCCTTGATTGTCCGGCTTGGATGAGTTTCGAGGGGCGTTTGAAATGGCCCACGAGTACGCCTTTGTCGAGCGTCAGAATGAAGATGAAGCGATACAAGAGGTAGACTAAACCAATCGCCAGTATGCCCATGCCCACAGCTTGCACAAAGTTGCGATCGGATTGATAAAAAATCAATCCCGCCATGATCACAGGGAAAGGTTTTATTAAGGCATAACTGACACTACATGCGAGTGCCTTGAGGGTATAAATAAATTTATCTTGGGTCACATTGCCCACATAAGTGGTGTAATGATTAAGCAAGCGATTGAATTTAGGCGTGATTAAGTCCTGTACGACTAAACACAGTACTAGCAATATGATCCACCAAGACCAATAATCGTTTTGCTCTTCCCACGCTTTACCCAGCTCATCCCACTGCGCTTGCTGCACTAGCCAAACCGCGCTGCGTTCAAGGTCGGTTAACCATAACTTACTGATACTGGCAGCATTAGGCACCCAGAATAAATGCTCGTTTAGGGTGTTTTTAAGGGTGAGATGTTGCTGACTCAGTTGTTGATAGTTGACCTTCAACTTGCCTAATTCACTCAAGTATTGGTCATAGCTTTGCATCAGTTGAGAGATCAAACTTTGCTGCGAGTGCAGTAGCTTAATCTGCTGCTCATTGTATAAGCCGGGCTGTTCTAACTCTTGATCATTGAGGGCTTGTTGCTGCTCTAAATGGTATCTGTCTAAGCGCGCATCGGCGATCAGGGTTTGCAGCTTTTCGTGGTTTGGCGGCTTAGGCAGCGATTGCAACATCTGCAAAAAGCGCTCACCAAAGGCGGAGTTCATTTTGACCCAAGTGATCTGTTCTTGAATATTTGCCAACTGTTTGGCTTGGGATTGATATTGGGTTTCCGACTGCTCTTGTTGCTCGACCACATTGTTGATCTGCAAGGTTAAGGTTTGCAGTTTCTGGCCATAAATCTGGTTAGTGTCGGCAATGTTGCGGGTAATAGGATCGACGACTTTGCCCGTGTTGACTAAGTTTTTGGCTAAAGTGGCATCGGTTTGTTGCTGACGTTGTTTATTGATCGCCTTGTTGATGGTTTCAATCAAGGCTTCTTGCTGCACGAGTTGTTGTCGTACTAGCTGTAATTGTAATTGCGTCAGTTCAATGCGTTTTTGGCTGCTGGCGAGTTCAGCCTCATTGGTCGCAAGGCTTTGTTCAAAGAAGAGTCGTTGAGTTTGTTGTAACTCACCCGTTGGGGTATCAAGTGGGGCGAGTTCAGCCTTTTTGTTTTGGGCGACACTCTGCCTTGCGCTGGCGATCACTGTGGGTAAGTCGTTGTGGCGCTGTAATAAATCGTTTACTTGTCGGCCAAGGGTCGATTCGCTTTCTTTAAGCTCAGACAAACGAATATAGGCCATCGAAGCTTGCTGGCTGAGGTCTGTGCCTTTTTCCAGTGAGAGAGGTTTGTAGGCTTCTTTCAGTGCTTGGTTGGTGCGCTTCTTGTGTTGTTCAAAATCGATCTGCGCTTGTTGGAAACTGGTCGCACTGGCGGCGAGTTTCTCTATGTTAATTTTTAGGTCGTTAATTTGTTCATCAATGCTGAGATTTTGTTGCTGATCTTGCTTGTTCATGCCAAGACGTTTGTCCAACTGCAAAGGCGAATTGGCTAGGACGGAAAATGAGAAAAAAGCAATAACGAACAATAAAATACGTGGCATATGGGCTAAAGACATTTAGGGGCGAAAGACGCTCCATATTAGCCAAATTGCGTTGAGATTGGTATGTTTCAGGCGTTCTTTTTTCGCCGCTGTGACTGGTGCGATTGATGGGTTTCGAAGATGGCGGTCGCGACTATGATAGTGCCGCCGATTATGGTGTTGAGATTGAGCTCTTCACCCAAAATAATCAGCGCTAACATGGCGCCATAGAAGGGCTGTAAGCAAGAGACTAGCCCAACCGTTTTGGCGCTGAGTTGCCTCAGTGCGGAAGTGAATAGCGCATGGGGCGCGGCGGTAAAGACGACGCCGAGTAAAATAATCAATCCCCACACTTCGAGTGAGATGCTGTTCAATTCCGTTTGGTGCCACGGCATTAGGAACACGACGGCGACCAAGGTTTGGTAGAACATGGCATGTGGGCCGCTGTACTGGGAAAAGTAGCGTTTGTGCAATAAGTTACGGGCGGTGAACAAGATGGCGGACACTATGCCGATGGCAATGCCCAGCGTAGTGTCGTTACCTAAATTGGCCTCAGGGATGAGTAATATCACCCCTATCAGCACTAACACGCCGCTGATCATATCGAGTAATTTTATTTTACTGCCTGTCAGCAACGGCTCGGCAATCACTGTCATCACCGGATAGGTGAAAAACGCAATCATGCCAATGGCGACCGACGAGAGCTGCATGGCGGCAAAATACGTGACCCAATGCAGGCTTACGATAACCCCAAGCCCGATGGCGACCAGATAATCTTGTTTGCTGGCCAGCGTTAGCCGTTTACGGCTGAGTTTGACCAGCAAACCTAACACAGTGGCTGCGACGATACAGCGTAGGAAGGTGATGTCCAGCGCGCTGAGTGGGATTAATTTAGAAAACAAAGCTGTGCCGCCAAATAGCAGCACAGCCAAATGTAATTCAATTAATCCCGAAGGTTTAGCAGAACTCAAGAAGGGTTAATCCGCTTGCTTAACATCTTTCAGGTTAGCGAAGGCTTGTCCCATACGCGTAACAGCTTCGGCTTCGACACCTTCAGCAAAGGTCGCGATAGCATCTTTAGCAAACAACATCACTACAGTACTGCCTAACTTGAAGCGACCCATTTCCTCACCTTTGTCTAAGGTAATGGCATCTGGACCTTGGGTTGGATATTCCCAAGTGAAGACTTGCTTACCTGTCGGCGGCGTGACTGTACCTGCCCAGACGGTTTCGATACTGGCAACAATCGTTGCGCCAACCAATACCATGGCCAATGGACCTAATTCGGTTTCGAAAATCGCCACCACACGTTCGTTGCGGGCAAAGAGACCGGGTACGTTTTTGGCCGTTAACGGATTAACCGAAAACAGTTCGCCAGGTACGTAAGTCATTTTTGATAACGTGCCTTTAATCGGCATATGGATACGGTGATAGTCTTTAGGCGCCAGATAGATAGTCGCAAAATCACCACCT
The DNA here is from genome assembly GCF_031931965.1 of Shewanella sp. SP2S2-6. NCBI lineage: Bacteria > Pseudomonadati > Pseudomonadota > Gammaproteobacteria > Alteromonadales > Shewanellaceae > Shewanella > Shewanella sp. SP2S2-6. The sequence goes on from NZ_JAUOEQ010000005.1 coordinate 70,340, forward strand.
TCGAAGCGTTTAGCATCTTCAGCTTGATCGCCAAGCAGGGTTAAGGATGAATAGTGGTGACCCTTAGCTTGGAAGATGCGGCCGTTTTTAATCGGGCCTAATTGGCTTACTGCGCCATCGACGGGATGCACCATGATATCGGCGTCCATATCTAACGGACGAATACCGGGTTTAAGGGCGCGGGTAAAAAAGGCATTAAAGCTTTTATAGGCTTCAGGCTCACTCTGCGCCGCTTCGCTCATATCAATTTTATATTGCTTGATAAACCACTTGATAGCGGCCGTGGTTAACGCGCCCGCTTCGGCGGCGGCGAGTTTACCCACTAAACGAGATAATAAGTGTTTCGGCAGCATGTACTGCAGCGCAATTTTGACTTTATCCAATTTTAATTCCTTTTCTTACTGCTCAATCTTTGCTGAGACTGTTGTTATTTATCAATAAGTCGCTATTCGTCAGTGGCCGCACGGAAATGGCGGGCATGACGTTGTTCATCTAAGCTGGCGATAATTTTATGGTAATTATTAAAGCGATCTGCGCTGATTTTACCTTGGCTCAGAGCTTCTTGCAGTGCACAGCCGGGATCGTCACCGTGTTTACAATCGCGGAATTTACACGCGCCAAGATACTCACGAAATTCAACAAAGCACCAGCCGACACGCTGTGCGGGAAGATGCCATAGGGCGAATTCGCGCACGCCTGGGGAGTCGATTAAATCGCCGCCACTAGGCAAGTGCAACAGTTTGGCTGTGGTGGTGGTGTGTTGACCTAAACCTGAGTTATCGGAAACATCACCAATCACCAGTTCGGCATCGGGTAATAGGGCATTGATGATCGATGACTTACCCACACCAGATTGGCCGGCAAATACGCTGACTTTATCTTTGAGTATGTCTTTGATGGTATCGATACCATCACCTAACTTGCTGCTGACTTTATAAACTGGATAGCCAATATCTTTATAGCGCTGCAGCGCTTCATCGATTGCCTGCGCTTCATCGGGGTTGAGCAGGTCAATTTTATTCAAAATGATGATAGGCGGAATATCGGTATCTTCGGCAGCCACTAAATAACGATCGATGATCTGGGTGGTAAAGCTGGGTAATACCGAGGACACAATCAAAATTTGGTCGATATTCGAGGCGATGATTTTCACGCCATCGTATAAATCTGGGCGTGTAAGTGATGAGCGACGTGGGTGAACGGCTTCAACAATACCTGCGATGCCGCTATTGGCTTGGCTCTCAATGGCTAAGCGTACGATCACTTTATCGCCAGTGACTAAACTGGTGACGGCACGGCGAATATTACAGCGCACAACTTGGCCGCTTTCGGTTTCTATGTCGGCATGTTGGCCAAAACGAGAAATCACAGTACCGGGCTGTTCTTGCCCCAGTGAACTATCCTGTAACTCTGGCGTATTTTTTTCGCCACTGTCACGATTGAGTCGCTTCTCGTGATTAGCACGCATACGGCGTAATTGACCTTGGCTTAGGGGTTTCTTTTTACTCACTGATTCGTCTTCGTCAATTAGGTGATTTTTTGTGTCGGAAAAAAGCAGTATGATACACGCTCTTGAATAAAAAAGCCTGAATTTAGGCTAACTGACATGATAAGGCTGATTTATGACGGCAGATGTAAATAATCTCATTTGGATCGATTTGGAAATGACAGGGTTAGAGCCCGACGTCGACAGGATCATTGAAATTGCCACTTTAGTGACAGATCAAGAACTCAATATTATCGGTCAAGGTCCAGTTATCGCGATTCATCAATCGGATGACGTGCTGGCCGCTATGGATGATTGGAATCAAAAACACCATGGTGAGTCAGGGTTGATTGACCGCGTTCGTGCTAGCCAAGAAACCGAAGCGCAAGCCGTGGCTAAGACGATTGCCTTCTTAGAACAGTATGTTCCTAAGGGCGCTTCTCCAATGTGTGGTAACAGTATTGGCCAAGATAGACGCTTCTTAAATCGTTATATGCGCGAGCTGGAAGATTATTTCCACTATCGCAATGTGGATGTCAGTACGATTAAAGAGCTAGTGAAGCGTTGGAGCCCAGAAACTATGGCGGGCTTTAAGAAGCAAAACACTCACCAAGCACTGCAGGATATCCAAGAGTCGATCGCTGAATTGCAGTATTATCGCAGCAAAGTATTTAAAATTTGACCGATCAGTAGATAAATATGCAAGAAGGGGTTGCAGCCGCATGAATTTTTCATATAATGCGGCCTCAACTTTTTGATGCGAACAGAGATGTGCGGTCATTTAGATTGAAGGCGACATTAGGTCAGTTGATAAAGGTTGATAGACGATACCTTTGTTAATGTTGAAGGCAAATGTAGCAGCGATACAAAAGGCGACATTAGCTCAGTTGGTAGAGCGATACCTTGCCAAGGTATAGGTCATCGGTTCGAACCCGATATGTCGCTCCAAATTAAAATTTAGTGATTTGCCAAATCATTAATACAGATTATGCGACATTAGCTCAGTTGGTAGAGCGATACCTTGCCAAGGTATAGGTCATCGGTTCGAACCCGATATGTCGCTCCAAATTAAAACTTAGTGATTTACCAAATCATTAATACAGATTATGCGACATTAGCTCAGTTGGTAGAGCGATACCTTGCCAAGGTATAGGTCATCGGTTCGAACCCGATATGTCGCTCCAATTTCCTAAATATTCCACTATCACATTACTCAATTGACATTAGCTCAGTTGTGGTTTTGATATGGCGATACCTTTGTGATTGTTAAATTAGTCAAGGTATAGGTCATCGGTTCGAACCGCTCTTGATCAAAATCATGTCGCTCCAATTTTCTAAATATTCCACTATCACATTACTCAATTGACATTAGCTCAGTTGTGATTTTTGATATGGCGATACCTTTGTGATTGTTAAATTAGTCAAGGTATAGGTCATCGGTTCGAACCGCTCTTGAGCAAAATCATGTCGCTCCAATTTCCTAAATATTCCACTATCACATGACTCAATTGACATTAGCTCAGTTGTGATTCTGATATGGCGATACCTTTCTTTTTCAAGGTATAGCTCATCTATTCCTTTCTTGATTAACTACTATCCACTGCAAACCCTCTATCTTTGATTCATCATGCACAACCAAAGACTTACTCCAACCTTTTAGACTAAGTGTTTTGAGATCTCTTTTGGCTTTTCTCTCTTATACAAAACAGTGTGATAGGATTTAGATGCGTGATCTGTAGCGTGTTTCTTCAAGTTTTCCTAAATTAGATAGCTTCGCGAAAGTTAAATTATGACCTTGTTCAAATATTCGTAACGCTTTTACTCACATAATGAAGCTAGACAAAATTAATAGCGCCAAGTAGTTGGCCTGACAGTGGAGTGCATTATATGCGTATTCAACAATTACGTGATCTACTTGAGTATGTGGCAAATTGCCGCTTAGATATGGCGCAACTCTATGGCCGACTCAACAATCAAGCTGACTCGGCTCGTGTGAAAATGATGCTGGATTATTTTGAGTCACATCAAAAAACCATGGCAGAGAAACTGCGCGATTATATAGAAGAAGCACCACATCGTATTCTTGATACTTGGTACAAAGACTTCACCTTTGAAGACTTTACCAAGCGTTGCCAAGATACTATGTTGCCCGCGAACATGAATGAAGACGATGTGCTCAACTTGCACTTAGACTTAGAAAATCGTCTGATTGGTTTGTTAGAAAAAACAGTTAACTCAACCACTGCCGAAGATGCGCGTAATGCGTTAGCCAACTTGATCCGAGTGGAGAAAACTCAGCAACAACGTTTGGTCCACAGCACGATTCGGATGGACGATATCTAAACCGTCATCGCTTCTCAATTCCCAAAGCCAGCCTAGTGCTGGCTTTTGTCTTTGTGTCATCTGTGTATCGACGACTTTTGCGCTACTTTGCTCCATTTGGACGGGTATCTGCGCCTGAACTGATTTACGTCATGATTTCCCAATCCGATTCTTGCTACTTTCTTGATCTATTGGCTGATTTTATTATCGGCCTTGCTCAATGCTGCCAAGACTCCTATGGTGAGGTAACTCATTGTGGAATGAAGTCGTTGGCGTCTAAGGAGATCCTTCATGGCACAAGATCTATCGCAATTCCCCAAGGCCTTATTTACCCAAGCACAAGTTCGCCAAGCTGAACTGAGTGCTGTGTCGCAGGGAGCCTCTAGCCTCTATGAATTGGTCGAGCGTGCTGGCGCGGCGGCTTTTGAATGTTTAACAAAACATAACCCCAATGCCTCTTCTGTATTTATCCTCGCTGGCAGCGGTAACAATGGTGCCGATGCCTTAGTGTGCGCCCGTTTAGCCCGTGCCAGCGGTATTGCCGTTTCAGTGATGATGACGTCAGCGGCAGGCACGCCTGAGTGTCAGCAAGCATTGGCCCATTATCTTAAAGACGGTGGAGAGTTACTGCCGAAAGCCGTTGCGCCCATTCTTGCGGCCAAAATCATCGTCGATGGTTTACTCGGCACAGGTGTGCGAGATGCGGTGCGCGACGATATGGCTGAGTATATTTGCGCCATCAATGACAATGCAGCTTGGGTATTGAGCCTTGATTTACCGTCTGGAGTGATTGCCGATACCGGCGCTGTGGCGGGTGTTGCTGTGATGGCGGATGTCACCTTGTGTTTTGGTGGCTGGAAGCAAGGTTTGTTAACGGGTAAGGCGCGGCATTACAGCGGCGAACTTGAATTTGCCGCTTTAGGATTAACACCTTTCTTCGCTGAAGCGAGTGCACAAAGAGTCGGAAAAGAGACGCTTAAAGATTACTTTGCCGCCAGAGCGCGCGATAGCCATAAAGGCCAGTCGGGTAAGGTCACTGTTATCGGCGGTGATATGGGCATGGCTGGCGCCGTGCGACTGGCCAGTGAGGCATGTCTGCGTGCCGGTGCAGGATTAGTCACTGTCATCAGTCGACCAGAGCATCAGTTGACGGTAAATGTCTCTCGTCCGGAATTGATGTTCTGGGGTTGTGACTTAGTCGATATGGAAGTGTATCTGCGCCTTGGTTGGGCGCAGGTTATCGTACTTGGCCCTGGTTTAGGTAAGCATGACTGGGGCTATAACTTGTTTAAAGCCGTGGGCTTAAGCGATAAACCCTGTGTTTTGGATGCCGATGCCTTAAATCTATTGAGCAATGAACCGCGCCGGCAAACCAATTGGGTGCTAACACCGCATCCGGGTGAGGCTGCGCGTTTACTCGGCTGCTCTGTGGCAGAAATTGAGCAGGATAGGTTTGCGGCTGTAAGGGCGATACAGCAAAAGTACAGCGGTGTTGTACTGCTAAAAGGCGCGGGAACGGTCATTTTTGATGGCAAACAAATGGTTGTTGCACCTGTCGGTAATCCTGGGCTTGCCAGTGGTGGGTGTGGCGATGTGTTATCTGGTATTATAGGCGCGCTCATGGCTCAAGGAATGGATAACATGCAGGCGACTGTGCTGGGTGTTGTTGTACATGGTTGCGCTGCCGATCTTGCGGCAATACAGGGAGAACGTGGCATGTTAGCGAGCGATTTAATGCCTTTTATTCGCCAATTAGTGAATAGTGATTTACTCTAGGCGGTATGTGAGACTCAAGCGGGGCTGGACTTTGTTCTGTGCCCTGTGCCTTTTTAGGGTTGAGTCGCTTCTCCATTAATAACAGCAGTGATATAAGCGGATATGACAGAGTTAACTTTTTTCTTAGACAACGAAGACGACACTATTGCGGTAGGGCAAAAATTAGCTCGCCATGTCCAAGCGCCTTTGACTCTGTATCTTACGGGTGATTTAGGCGCCGGTAAAACGACGCTGAGTCGCGGCTTAATTCAAGGTTTGGGCCATAAAGGGGCAGTTAAAAGCCCGACTTACACTTTAGTTGAACCATATGAGCTAGAGGGTGTCGAAGTTTATCATTTTGATTTGTATCGTTTAAACGATCCAGAAGAACTGGAGTTTATGGGGATCCGCGATTATTTCACGGATAAGAGTCTGTGCATTGTTGAATGGCCAGATAAGGGAGAGGGTTTATTGCCCGATGCCGATGTCCATATGCATTTAAGTTATCAAAATAGTGGGCGTGAAATACGCATAGAGGCCTTGTCAGAGCCAGGTGAAAAGTTATTAAAAGCGATAAAATAAAAACTAAAATGATAAAAAATAACCCTTATTTTCAAATTATTATTCTTTCTTTATGTTCTTTTTTATCTGTGGCGGCCCATGCGGCTAATCAGTTAGAAAGCGTACGTATTTGGGCTGCGCCTGAGTCGACTCGAATCGTGTTTGATTTAAGTGAAGCGCCAGATTACACCTATTTCTCTTTAGATGGCCCTAATCGCTTAGTGGTGGATTTAAAAAAGTCCGCCACTAAAGTTGCGCTTAAAAATCTTGAAAACAATAGTAAGTTAGTCAAGGGCGTGCGAGTCAGTAAGTCGCCGACTAAGGGCGATTTACGCTTAGTAATCGATTTGGTGAAGCCACTGAATGCGAGCTTGTTCTCGTTACCTGTGACTGCGCCCTATGGCAATCGTCTCGTGGTTGATTTAGAAGATAAAACCTTAACAACCGCCACCGCAGTCGTCTCATCTACACCCGTTAAAACGGTTACTCAAGCGGCAAAGTCATCCCGCGACATCGTGATTGCTATCGATGCGGGTCATGGCGGTGACGACCCCGGCTCCATTGGCCCTTCTGGCGTTTATGAAAAAAAGGTGGCCCTGGAAATCGCCAGACGTGTTTCGAGTAAAATCAATGACACGCCCGGCATGCGCGCTGTGATGATCCGTACCGGCGATTATTTTGTGAATCTGAATAAGCGCTCTGAGTTGGCCCGCAACAGTAAGGCCGATCTGCTCATTTCTATCCATGCCGATGCTTTTACATCACCCAATCCGCGCGGGGCCTCTGTGTGGGTATTATCTATGCGTCGTGCTAACAGTGAAATTGGCCGTTGGTTAGAGCAAAAAGAAAAACATTCTGAGTTGCTGGGCGGCGCGGGTGAGATTATCCAAAATACGGATAATGAACAGTATTTAGCCATGACGCTGCTCGATATGTCGATGAACAGTTCGATGGCCATTGGTCATTCAGTTGCGGGCGATATTCTTAAGGATTTAGGCAGCGTGACTGAATTGCATAAGAGTCGCCCAGAATCGGCGAGTCTAGCCGTGCTGAAGTCGCCGGATATTCCTTCAATTTTAGTGGAAACGGGCTTTATTTCGAATCCTAAAGAAGAGCGTTTGTTGTCGAGCAGTCGTCATCAAGAAAGCATTGCCGATGCTATTTACAAAGGAGTGAGTCGTTACTATCACAATAATCCGCCCGCGGACACCTTGCTTGCCCAGCGTGGCGGCGCAAGTTCTAGCAGTGCTAAATCGACAAAAGAGAGAACGCCAACTGCTTATGTGGGAAGTTCAACGGCATCGAATGTCAAACATAAAGTCAGTCGTGGTGAGTCTTTATCAGCCATTGCGCAGCGTTACCGTGTGCCTATGTCTAGCATCAAACAAGCGAATGGGATGAAGTCCGATGTGGTGCAGTTAGGACAAACGTTAGTCATACCCCAGAGTTAAATAGGAAAGCATGATGGGCATTCAGATCCTGCCACCGCAATTAGCCAACCAAATTGCGGCGGGGGAAGTGGTTGAGAGACCCGCTTCCGTAGTCAAAGAATTGGTCGAGAATAGCCTCGACGCAGGAGCGAGCCGAGTCGATATTGAAATCGATAAAGGCGGCAGCAAGCTGATTAAAATTCGCGATAACGGCTCTGGCATACCCAAAGATGAACTCGCATTGGCCTTATCGCGCCATGCGACTTCAAAGTTGCACACCTTAGACGATCTTGAAGCTATCCTCAGTTTTGGTTTCCGTGGTGAAGCGTTAGCCAGTATCAGCTCAGTCTCACGCTTAACGTTGACGTCGCGAACTGCAGATCAAACCGAAGCATGGCAAGCCCATGCCGAAGGTGCCGACATGGCGGTTAAAGTCATGCCCGCCGCGCATCCTGTTGGTTCGACGATTGAAGTGGTGGATTTATTCTTTAATACGCCGGCTCGCAGACGCTTTTTAAAGAGCGATAAAACCGAATTTACCCATATCGATGAATGGTTAAAGCGCATCGCCTTAGTGCGCGGCGATATCCATTTCACACTGACGCATAACGGCAAGACGGTACGCAATTATCGTCCCGCCATGAATGAAGCCCAGTATTTACAACGTTTGACGCAAGTAAGTGGTCGCCCATTTGCTGAGCAAGCGCTTAAGATTGAATGTCAACACGATGATTTGCGCCTCAGTGGTTATTTACAGTCACCTTGGTCGCCGGTGATTACTGATACCCATTATTTTTATGTCAACGGACGGCTTATCCGTGACCGCTTAGTCAATCATGCTGTGCGCCAAGCCTTTGCCCAAAAAGCAGAACTGGAGCAACCCGGCTATGTGTTGATGTTGGATATCGATCCCCATCAAGTGGATGTAAACGTGCATCCTGCTAAACATGAGGTACGATTCCATCAGAGTCGCTATGTGCATGATTATATTTTGCAAGCATTGCAATCGGCGCTGGAAGAAGCAGGGGAACTCAACGTCGTTCACTCTAGTTCCTTGGATGAAGTTGAAGATGTGTTTGTGGATGCCCCGACAAGCGCCACTGAAATCTCAGCCCCTTTTGTACTTGGTGCTGATTCAGCTCAAGTTAATGTGCCAGCTGATACACTTGAGTCTGCTCAACCGTTAGTTGCCTCTGCCGTTCAAGTAAAATCTGCCGGCGCAGGACGAGAAGGCACCAGTTTTGGCACTCAAACGAATGCCTTTGGCAGCATGGCCACGCCAAGGGACAGTAGTCGCAGCAGTTATTCTGCAAGTGAATCTCGGCAACGTACTGAATTACCGTCAAAAGCGGCAATTGCAAGTTATGGTGCTTTATTGCAAACACCTTCTTACAGTGTAAAAGATCAAGATTATCAGCCATCTCTGCCTATGCCTGCTATTTTAGATGGCCAATATTGGGTAATGGCGACGGCGGATAAACTGAGTCTATTGCCAATAAAATCAGTAGCATTGGCGACGCGCAGCCAAGAGATTGAGGCTAAGCTAGCGACCGGATTAATTGGCCAGCCTTTACTGATGCCAGTGTCTGTCGCGGCCGATGCAGATTGGCAGGCTGTGCTCGATGAACATGACACGCTGATCCGCCAGTTAGGTTTAGAACTAACAATTCGTTACCAGCAGTTGATTATTAAAAAAGTGCCCCCATATATCAGAGAGAGCCAGTTAGCAAAAGTGATACCTGAGTGGTTACAATCGCTGCGTTTTGAAACACCTGCGCCAAGCGCATTGGCATTTTGGTTGGCAAAACACAGTTTAACGGGATTCGTTTCGGCACCAGAAATCTGGGCAGCATTTTCGCAGTTAGCTGAAGAGAAAAAACAGCTTATTGCCAACAAAGCAATATTATTACCTTGGCAATCGTGGCTAGAAGAGCAAGCAAGTGAATAAAGAATTACAGCCTAAAGTGATATTTTTGATGGGGCCAACGGCCTCGGGCAAAACTGCTTTAGCATTAGAATTGGCCGAAAAGCATAACTGTGAAATCATTTCGGTCGATTCAGCATTAATTTATCGCGGTATGGACATTGGCAGCGCCAAGCCTTCCGTCGACGAGCTGGCCCGTGGGCCACACAGATTGATCGACATTCGCGATCCTAGTGAAAGTTATTCGGCAGCCGACTTTAGAGCCGATGCGATAGCCGAGATAGAACAGATTGTCAGCATGGGTAAAACGCCAGTATTAGTTGGCGGAACCATGATGTATTTCAAAGCATTACTTGAAGGATTGTCACCTTTGCCGAGTGCGGACGAGGCCATTAGAGCCGAGATCCAAGCTGAGGCGGATGAAAAGGGATGGGAAGCACTGCATGACCAATTAAGGGAGATAGATCCCGTGTCGGCAGAAAGAATTCATCCTAATGATCCACAAAGACTTTCAAGAGCGCTGGAAGTCTATAGAATAAGCGGCAAGAGCATGACTGAGCTGACTCAGACCAAGTCTGCTCCCTTGCCCTATGACGTAGTGCAGTTTGCTATTGCACCGCGTGAGCGCAAAGTGTTACATGACTTAATTGCGCAACGTTTTGCGATTATGCTCAAGCAGGGCTTTCTTGAGGAAGTCACAGAGCTGAAAGCCCGTGGAGACCTGCATTTAGACTTGCCTTCAATGCGTTGTGTGGGTTATCGACAGTGCTGGCAATATCTCGATGGTGAGTTTGACTATGATACTATGGTCGAAAAAGCGGTTGCTGCTACTAGGCAATTGGCTAAGCGTCAATTAACATGGTTGCGCAGTTGGCCAGAGTTGAATTGGCTCGAAAGTGGTGCTGAGGGGAATTTAGTTACACTTATGCGTCAATGCCGCTAGCTTATTAGCCCTTGCTGTATAATACTAAAACTAAACAAAAAACTATCACTGATATCGATTTATTTTATATAAATTAAAAAGGAAATAATAAAATGGCTAAGGGGCAATCTTTACAAGACCCATTTTTGAACGCATTGCGTCGCGAGCGCGTTCCTGTATCAATTTACTTGGTGAACGGCATTAAACTCCAAGGACAGGTAGAGTCGTTTGACCAATTTGTCATTCTGTTGAAAAACACAGTGAGCCAAATGGTTTATAAACACGCTATTTCTACTGTCGTGCCAGCACGCCCATTCAACGTCACTGGTCACCAAAATGCCCAAGGCGGATATGGTGCTCAAGATGATGCGCCTAGTGGCGAATAAGCTATATCTAAGGAGTTTACTTCTTGTTTGATCGTTATGAGGCGGGAGAAACTGCGGTTCTTGTCCATATCGACTTTTCCGATGAGGAACGCCGAGAAGATTTAGTCGAGCTGCAGCTATTAGTGGAATCAGCTGGAGCCCGATCAGTCGGGGTGATTACTGGAAGTCGACGTTCGCCGGATCGCAAATTTTTTGTGGGTTCTGGTAAAGCTGAAGAGTTAGCCGCATTAGTGGCGGCGACCGAAGCCAATGTGGTGATTTTTAATCATGCATTGAGTCCAGCCCAAGAGCGTAATCTTGAGCAAGTGTGTCAATGTCGAGTACTCGACCGTACGACACTTATTCTCGATATTTTTGCTCAAAGAGCGCGAACTCACGAAGGTAAGTTGCAGGTGGAGCTAGCGCAATTGCGCCATATGTCGACTCGCCTGATCCGTGGTTGGACGCATCTTGAAAGGCAAAAAGGTGGTATTGGTTTACGTGGTCCAGGGGAAACCCAGCTCGAAACCGATAGACGTTTGCTCAGAGGACGGATTAAAAATATCAACAAACGCTTAGAGCGAGTTGATAAACAACGTGAACAGAGTAGACGTGCACGTAAGCGCAGTGATTTGTCGACAGTGTCATTAGTCGGCTACACAAACGCGGGTAAATCAACGCTGTTTAATGCCCTAACATCATCCGATGTTTATGCTGCAGATCAGTTGTTTGCCACACTCGATCCCACGCTAAGAAAGTTAGATTTACCCGATGGTGCCGTGATATTAGCGGATACTGTAGGGTTTATTCGTCATTTGCCCCATGATCTCGTTGCTGCATTTAAGGCAACCTTACAAGAGACAAGGCAAGCTGAGTTACTACTGCATATCGTTGATTGTGCAGATGAAAACATGGCGGATAACTTTGATCAGGTTCAATCTGTACTGAAAGACATCGAAGCCGATGAAGTCATGCAACTCGTGGTGTGTAACAAAATCGATTTACTCGAGGATGTAACCCCAAGAATTGAATATAACGACATAGGCAAACCCGTTCGAGTTTGGGTTTCGGCACAGAAGCGTTTGGGATTTGATTTGCTGTTGAAAGCCATCACTGAGCTAATCGGTGAGGTGATTAAAGAGCTAACACTTAGAATTCCGGCAACTGCTGGACATTATCTTGGCCAGTTTTATCGACTGGATGCGATACAGCAGAAAGAGTACGACGATCTGGGGAACTGTATTTTGTCTGTTCGTTTATCGGACGCCGATTGGCGCCGATTAGCTAAACAGAGTCAGGGTGAGTTAGAAACCTTCATCTACGAAGATTCGATAGATGAGGCTGTTTGTTAATAATCTAATTTATTTCATCCACTTATGGAGTGCTAAATGGCTTGGAACGAGCCCGGTAACAAGGGTAATGATCCTTGGGGAAATAAAGGTGGTAACGACAAAGGACCACCGGACCTTGACGAGGTTTTTCGTAATCTTTCAAAGCGCTTTGGCGGCAAAGGAAATGGCTCAGGCCAATCTTTTAGTTCGTTTAGCCTAATCATCATTCTTGCTGTTGCTTTGGTTGTTTGGGGACTTTCGGGTTTTTATACAATTAAAGAAGCGGAGCGTGGTGTGGCACTGCGATTTGGTCAACATAATGGCGAAATAGGACCAGGTCTTCATTGGAAAGCGACTTTCATTGACCAAATTTATCCCGTTGACATTCAATCGGTTCGCTCTATTCCTGCGTCTGGTAGCATGCTGACATCCGATGAAAACGTCGTGAAAGTTGAGCTTGATGTGCAGTATCGTATTTTAGATGCTTACTCATATCTGTTCAGTGCCGTCGATGCGAACGCCAGTTTGCGTGAAGCGACCGACAGTGCATTGCGTTATGTCATCGGACATAACAAGATGGATGATATTCTGACTACTGGCCGTGATGCTATCCGTCGCGATACGTGGAAAGAGTTAGAGCGCATTCTTGAGCCCTATAAATTGGGTCTGGCGATTGTCGATGTTAACTTCTTGCCGGCACGTCCGCCTGAAGAAGTGAAAGATGCCTTCGATGATGCGATTTCTGCCCAAGAAGATGAACAACGTTTTATTCGTGAAGCTGAAGCCTATGCCCGTGAGATTGAACCTAAAGCTCGTGGTGAAGTTGAACGTATGGCACAACAAGCGAATGCTTATAAAGAGCGTGAAGTCTTAGAGGCTCGCGGTAAAGTGGCTCGATTTGAGCTGTTATTACCTGAGTATCAAGCTGCGCCTGAAGTGACTCGCAAGCGTTTGTATCTCGATACAATGCAGCAAGTGATGACTGATACGAATAAAGTGCTGATTGATGCCAAAAACAACGGCAACTTAATGTACCTACCGCTAGATAAGTTAATTCAGCAGAAGCCTGCGACAATTGAGCTGGAAGCTAAGCCACAGCAAAATGTCAATTCTTCATCTGTATCAACGACTCGCGCGAATGAGCCTTTGAGTGGACGTCCATCCCGCGATGATCGTACTCGCCAAGGGAGGGAGTAATCCATGGGTAGATTAAGCGTTATTCTTATCGCCGTACTTTTAGGTATTGGTTTGTCATCTTTAATGGTGGTGAATGAAGGCGAGCGCGCAATTGTGGCGCGTTTCGGTGAAATTTTAAAAGACAATGTGGATGGCAAGCAAGTCACTCGCGTCTATGGTCCAGGTTTACACGTTAAAGTACCTGTGATCGATAAAGTAAAATTACTCGATGCCCGTATTCAAACACTTGATGGTGCTGCGGATCGTTTTGTAACTTCAGAGAAGAAAGACCTTATGGTCGATTCTTATGTGAAGTGGCGTATTTTGGATTTCGAAAAATATTACCTGTCTACAAATGGTGGTATTAAATCGAATGCTGAATCGCTTTTACAACGTAAGATCAACAACGATTTACGAACTGAGTTTGGTCGCCGCACAATCAAAGAGATTGTCTCTGGTAAGCGTGATGAGTTACAGAATGATGCATTGGAAAATGCTTCAGAAAGCGCTAAAGACTTAGGTATTGAAGTTGTCGATGTGCGTGTAAAGCAAATCAATTTACCCGCTAACGTCAGTAACAGTATTTACCAACGTATGCGTGCTGAGCGTCAAGCTGTGGCAAAAGAGCATAGAGCACAAGGTAAAGAGCAATCTGAAATTATCCGTGCAACGATCGATGCTAATGTAACAGTGAAGATTGCTGAAGCTGAGCGTAAAGCCTTAACCATTCGTGGTGAAGGTGATGCATTAGCGGCTAAGATATATTCTGATGCTTATAGCAAAGATGCTGAATTTTTTAGCTTTGTTCGTAGCTTAGAAGCCTATCGTGCTAGTTTCTCAGGCAAGTCAGATATCATGGTATTGGAGCCTGATAGCGAGTTCTTCAAGTATATGAAGAGCACTTCACCCAAGAAGTAATACGTTAAAAGTGTTGATCTAATAGGCCCTGTTACCCAGGGCCTATTTTTTTATCTGGCGATTGTTAACTTAGATAGAAAAGTTAAGGCTAATTTATATTAGCGATGCATGCTTTATGCCGATGTCACAGACAAGATGCTCAAAAAACCTTCCAAATTGATTAAAACGGCTTAATAGTTGGGGCTTTTTTCGACTTTTTTCAAAAAACACGCAATCTCCCTAACTTACTTGCGTGTTTTCACTATGATCTGCTTCTAATTTTTAGCTATAATGAGCCCCGCTTCAAACTTCGATTTTTGACCCTAGTGATGACTAAGGGCCGAAAGTCTTTGAAATATAAAAATTCCAACACCCTCTGGGAGATAAGTGGATGAGCAATGCGCCAGTCGATACCGGACGTCGCAGATTCCTGACAGCCGCAACCGCCGTAGTAGGTGGTGCTGGTGCCGTCGCTGTAGCGGTTCCTTTCATCAAGTCATGGAATCCGAGTGCCAAAGCGAAAGCTGCAGGTGCACCGGTCGAAGTAAATATCAGTAAAGTAGAGCCAGGTCAGCTGATCCGTGTTGAGTGGCGTGGAAAACCTGTATGGGTTGTCCGTCGCACAGATGCTGTGATCAATGAACTGCCAACACATGATGATAAGTTAAGAGATCCTGCTTCTGCTGAAATGCAGCAGCCTGAATATGCAACAAATCCTTTGCGCTCAATTAAGCCAGAGTATTTTATTGCTGTCGGTATTTGTACCCACCTCGGATGTTCACCTACTTATTTACCAGATTCATTTGGTGAGCAAGTTGAAGGTGTCACTTCTGGTTTCTTCTGTCCATGTCATGGCTCTAAGTTCGATATGGCTGGCCGCGTCTTCCAAGGCGTACCTGCTCCATTGAACCTAGTTATTCCTCCACATCAATACGTTGATGATGGCACCGTGATTATCGGTGTAGATAAAGGAGTGGCGTAATGGTTAAGAATTTAATTAATTGGATTGATGCGCGTATCCCTATGACGGCGACTTATAACCGTCACGTGGGTCAGTATGCGACGCCAACTAACTTTAACTTTTGGTACTTTTTCGGTTCGCTAGCGATGTTGGTATTGGTTAACCAATTACTGACGGGTATCTGGTTGACGATGAATTATGTACCAACAGCAGAAGGCGCATTCGCTTCTGTTGAATACATAATGCGTGACGTTGAATACGGTTGGTTGCTGCGTTATATGCACTCGACTGGTGCGTCTGCATTCTTCGTTGTGATCTACTTACATATGTTCCGTGGTCTGATTTACGGTTCATATCAGAAGCCTAGAGAGCTACTGTGGTTGTTCGGTATGCTGATTTTCCTCGTGCTGATGGCTGAAGCCTTTATGGGTTACTTGCTGCCATGGGGACAAATGTCGTACTGGGGCGCGCAGGTAATTATTTCTCTGTTTGGTGCTATTCCTGTTATTGGTGACGATTTAACCCTGTGGATCCGTGGCGATTACGTGATCTCTGGTGCAACATTGAACCGATTCTTCGCACTGCACGTGATTGCACTGCCGTTAGTATTAGTAGTACTCGTGTTCTTACACTTAATTGCGCTACACGAAGTGGGTTCAAACAACCCTGACGGTATCGAGATTAAGAAGAACAAAGACGAGAATGGCTGGCCAGTTGATGGTATTCCATTCCACCCATACTACACAGTTAAAGACATCATGGGCGTTGCAGGCTTCCTGATTGTGTTTTGTTATGTGTTGTTCTTCATTCCTGAAGGCGGCGGTTACTTCCTTGAGAAGCCAAACTTTGAAGCGGCTAACCCGATGAAGACACCTGAACACATTGCACCTGTATGGTACTTCACACCTTTCTACGCCATTTTACGTGCTATTCCTGATAAATTAGCAGGCGTAATAATGATGGGGCTATCGATTGCTGTACTGTTCGTATTGCCTTGGTTAGATCGTTGTAAAGTTAAATCAGTTCGCTACCGTAGCACGCTGCACAAGTTGAACATTGCTCAATTCGCAATTTCTTTCATAGTGTTAGGTTACTTAGGTGTAGTTCCTGCTACGCCGACGCTGACGATAGTTGCACAGGTGTTTACTTTTACTTACTTTGGTTTCTTTGTGGCGCTGTGGGTATACAGCAAGAATGAAAAAACTAAACCTGTTCCAGCGAGGTTGACACACTAATGAAAAAATTACTGATTGCATTAGTCACCTTGTTGCCGACGCTGGCTATGGCCGCAAGCGGGCATAAAATACATTTAGAAGACGCTAATGTTGACCTGCATGATAAAGCTTCTTTAGAGCGTGGTGTGGACCTGTTCCAACATTATTGTTCTGGTTGCCATAGCACTCAGTATCAGCGTTATGAACGTGTCGCTACTGATCTCGGTATCTCTATTGATGACATGCGTAACAAGTATATGTTCACCGATGCCAAAATTGGTGAGCTTATGCAAAACGCGATTCCGCATAAAGATGCTGCTAAATGGTTTGGTGCTACACCGCCTGATTTAACATTAGTTGCACGCGTTCGTGGCGAAGATTGGGTTTATTCCTATCTAAAAGGCTTCTATAAAGATCCTAGTCGCCCATTTGGTGTGAATAACACAGTGTTCCCATCTGTTGGTATGCCACATGTACTCGAAGAGTTGCAAGGCACACCAGTTAAACAAGAAGATGGCACTATTGTGGTGACTGGCGGTAAATTAAATGCGGAAGAATATGATCAAGCGGTTCGTGATATCACGGGTTTCTTAGTCTATTCGGCTGAACCTGTTAAGCTAGAGCGTCAAGCTATGGGTTGGTGGGTACTCGGATTCCTGTTTATATTCTTTATTGTGGCCTACCTCTTGAAGAAAGAGTATTGGAAAGATGTACACTAGGCACCAATAACGGGTAAAATGTAATATCCGCATAGTGTAAACGGGGGGCTTAGCCCCTCGTTTACTTTTGTTTTATTTCGATTCTGGAGGGTATCAATGGCTGTTGCTGCCAACAAACGCTCTATCATGACACTGTTTTCAGGTGCTGATGATCTGTATAGCCATCAAGTACGTATCGTGTTAGCTGAGAAAGGGGTTACTGTTGATGTTTTACAGGTCGACCCTAACGAAATGCCTGAGGATTTGCTCGAAGTAAATCCATATAACTCAGTGCCAACTTTGGTAGACCGTGAACTCGTATTATACGAATCACGCATTATCATGGAATATTTGGATGAGCGTTTTCCTCATCCGCCTTTGATGCCAGTTTATCCAGTGTCTCGCGGCCAAAGCCGTTTGATGATGCACCGCATAGATACAGACTGGTATTCGCTAGTGGATCGTATCCGTAAAGGTGATCGTGTTGAAGCCGCTCGTAAAGAGTTGACTGAAAGCCTGATTGCAATTGCGCCAATCTTCGGTGAAGTGCCTTACTTCATGAGCGAAGAATTTGGTCTAGCGGATTGCTACCTTGGCCCATTGTTATGGCGCTTACCTGTATTAGGTATTGAGCTAGATAGCCGTGTAGCTAAAGATATCAAAGCGTACATGACACGTATTTTTGAGCGTGAATCGTTTAAAGCTTCTTTGACTGAAGCTGAACGCGAAATGCGCATGGGTATGTAATGAAGCCTTTGACTCCAAATCGTCCTTATTTACTAAGGGCTTACTATGATTGGTTGATGGATAACCAATTGACTCCTCACGTTGTGGTTGATGCCTTTATCGAAGGTACTCAAGTACCGCAGCAATACGTGAAGGATGGCCAAATAGTGTTGAATATCGCTGCTGGCGCAGTGGGCAATTTGCAAATTAGCAATGAGTGTGTGGAGTTCAATGCGCGTTTTGGTGGTGTTCCCCAGCAGGTGATGTTGCCAATGGCGTCAATTGTCGCTATTTATGCCCGTGAAAATGGGGCTGGCACTGTCTTCGATATCGAAGATGCTTATTTGCTTGACGATGAAGTCGATTCATCTTTATCTGTTGTTGAAACAAACGATAAAGCGCCTGAACCGACGGATGAACCACCTAAGCGTCGCAGCCATTTAACCGTCGTAAAATAACGACCGCTAAATCGCTGTGGTGAAATGCCCAAGTTGTTTTAAAACTGAGCCAGTCCAATGACTGGCTTTTTTGTCACTGTATTTTATCGCTGTAATTGGCTAAACCTTGAGGATAAGGTGTGGTAGCATTTGCGCCCGCATTCATCCGTCGGATATGCGTTCTACTCTTACCCATTTAGGCCAATGGATCTTGTATGTTGCTAATGATCGATAATTACGACTCTTTTACCTTTAACTTAGTGCAGTATTTTCAGCAGCTAGGGCAAGAGATAGTGGTTAAACGTAATGACGAAATTAGCATCGCCGACATCGAGGCGCTTGCGCCTACTCATTTGGTGATTTCTCCAGGACCTTGTACTCCCAATGAGGCGGGGATTTCCCTTGCGGCGATTGAACATTTTGCCACGCGTATGCCGATCCTAGGTGTGTGTTTAGGGCATCAGGCGATGGCGCAGGTTTTTGGTGCCAAGGTGGTGCGTGCTAAGCGGGTGATGCACGGCAAGGTCAGCGCCATTGCGCACACTGGGCAGCGGTTATTTGAGGGATTGAATCAGCCCTTAACTGTGACACGCTATCACTCGTTATTGGTGGATGCTGTGCCTGAAGGTTTTGTTCTCGATGCTTGGTTTGATGATCCGATCCACGGCTGTGAAATCATGGCCATGAGTCATCAAGATTTACCCTTGTATGGGGTGCAATTTCATCCCGAATCGATTCTTACCGAGCAAGGTCTCGAACTATTAGCCAATTTTTTAGCGCAACCTACTGTGCCTGTATAATTTCCTCGCCCTAAAAACTCCTCGCTCTAAAAACTCCCCGCACTATATTCGTAGTATCAATTTCTGTTACAAGATTTATCCTTTTTTTAAGCAAGTTTAGCGATTAACTATGCTATAACTGCGGCAAAACTACGCGAATAGGCAAAACCAGCAGATAAACTAGACTGGGTCATTTAGCCGTTGCGATAACAATAAAAGGAAGGACAAATGAGAAGCGTAATGCGAAATTTGGGTTTAAGTGCGTTAGCGGTTGCCGTGTTGGCAGGTTGCGCTGCGACATCGACTGAAACAGCTGTTCCGGCATCATCCCCGCAAGCATTCCAAGTTCCCTTAGCCCAACCGCCACAGGTTTCACAGGCGCTTACGCTTAATCAAATTATGGCAAATCCCGATTGGATGGGCGTTTTCGCCAAAGAGGCATACTGGAGCGACGATAGCCAAAGTGTGCTGTTTGCCCGCCAAGCGAGTGCTTCACCTCTGCGTAGCTATTATCAGCAAGGCATTAATGACAGTCGCGCCGTCGAGCTAGCGCTTGATAAATTACACGCGGCAGATCAGCAGTTTGGTGTGTTTGATCGCACTAAGTCCCACAAGGCTTATCTGTATCAGGGCAACATTTTTGTTAAGCAATTAAGTATAGGTAAAATCAGCCAACTGACTCGCCAGCGCAGTGCCATCGATGGCGTGCGTTATCTCAATAATGGCGATATCGCCTATTGGCAGGGCGACAATGTTTTCCAAATTCATCAAGACTCAGGCTTAGTCGAGCAGCTTGCTGAAATTAAAATGGCGAAAGCCCCAGAAGGTGTAAAAGCTCCAACGTCTTATATTGCTAAGCAACAGCACAGATTGATTAAGTATGTGGCGCTGCAGCAAGAGAATGCTAAAGCCAAAGCACAGTACAAAGATGAATTGCAAAAAAGCGACCCGACGCTCGCCGCCAGCACTTGGTATTTAGGCGATAGCGAAGTCGTGTCAGAGCTTAGCCTGTCACCGGATGGCCGCTATATTTTACTTGCTCTGACCGACAAGAATTACACCGGCAGCAGTGAACACGACATCATGCCTAACTACTTAGGCAGCGATGGTTATATTGATCCCGTACCCGTGCGTGCACGTGTGGCTGAAGATACGCCGCCAGGACAACGCTTTGTAGTGCTTGATTTAAACCAGCATAAACAAGTCGATATCACTATCGAGGGCCTTACTGGTTTTGATGAAGATGTACTCGCCAAAGTGAAAGCTGAGAATGCTAAAGCGAAAGGCGAAACTTACCAAAGCACTAAAGCGCCACGCAAAATTCAGCTAATTCAGGATTGGGGCTGGACCCAGAGCGCGATTCAGTGGCATGAATCGGAAGATAAATTAGCCCTGATGCTAGAAGCCACCGATAACAAAGATCGCTGGATCGCCAGTGTCGATTTAGCTAAAGGTAAATTCACCACCGAACATCGTTTGCATGATGACGCTTGGGTGAATTACGACTACAACCAATTCGGTTGGTTGCCGGGGACGGATTCTCTGTACTATTTGTCGGAAGAATCAGGTTATTCGCAGCTCTATGTGAAAGGACTCGGTGAAAAGCCGCGCGCCTTAACCCAAGGCAAGTTTGTTGTGAGCGACATCCAGCTGTCACCGGACGCGAATTATATCTACTACAAAGCTAACCAAACTCACCCTGGCATTTATAACGTTCACCGGGTGAACTTAGCCACAGGTAAAAATGAGCAATTAACGCAGTGGGATGGCAACTTAGATTACAGCCTAAGTCCTGATGGTACTCAGCTACTACTTAATGCCTCACGCCGCACTCAGCCAAATGAGCTCTATGTTCAATCCATTGGCGGTGAGTTAAAGCAGCTGACGTCTTACATCAGCGATGCCTTTAAAAATTATCCATGGCAGGCACCAGAAGTGGTCGCTGTACCTTCAAGCCATGGTGCTGGCAAAGTGTACGCCCGCGTTTATTTGCCACAAGGCTATGATAAATCCCGCGCTGAGAAATACCCTGCGGTGATTTTCAACCACGGCGCTGGTTATCTGCAAAATGCTGACTATGGCTTTAGCGGTTACTTCCGCGAGTTTATGTTTCACAACCTGCTGACTCAGCAAGGCTATGTGGTGATGGACATGGATTACCGTGGCTCTAAAGGTTATGGCCGAGATTGGCGCACCGCGATTTATCGCAATATGGGTCATCCAGAAGTGGAAGACTTAAAGGATGGCGTTAGCTGGATGGGAACCAATACGAATGTTGATACGGAGCGTGTCGGGACTTATGGTGGTTCCTACGGCGGATTCTTAACCTTTATGTCATTGTTCACTGCACCTGACTTGTTCCAAGCAGGAGCCGCACTGCGTCCTGTGGCTGACTGGGCACATTATAATGCGCCTTATACCTCCAACATCTTAAATACGCCTGATGTCGATCCTATCGCCTATGAGCGCAGCTCTCCGATTGAGCATGCCCAAGGATTAACGAAACCACTGCTTATTATGAGTGGCGTTATGGACGACAACGTTTTCTTCCAAGACAGCGTGCGCATGGTGCAGCATTTGATCGAACTGGAAAAACCGACCTTTGAAACGGCGATTTATCCTGTCGAGCCCCATGGTTTCCGTCAGCCTTCTAGCTGGTTAGACGAATACCGCCGCATCTATAAGTTATTCGAACAAGAACTCAAATAACTTCGCTCTATTTCCTGCCAAGGCCTCTATGTGAGGCCTTTTTATTGGGCAACTGAGTAGGAAATATCCGATATAACACTATGTTTGTGTTCTGCGACTTTGCGTTATTGCTAAGATTAAGTGTATGTGCTGAAATTGTAATGATTTTGAGAGTTTGATTGTTTTGACGTCACTCGGGCATTAGCGATATAGGAAAGATTTATAGTGGCGATTTCGGTTGCGGGCGGTGTAAGACCCGGCAAAATTATAGAGATAGAGCACAGACTCTATCAGCAATTGATCCTCGGAAAGCATAAAGCGAGCCCGACTCTTTTGGATGATCTCGACCTTGAATTAGAGGCCGATGCGAATAAGTTAGATGTTGAGCGCGAAGCGATTTTGGCGCGTTTGATGAAACAAATTAAAGCCAAAGAAGTGTTCGAAGCCGTATCGAGCCAGCTGCATGAAACGGTCAATAATGCCATCGAGCATCAACTCGCGTCCCCCGAACTGGTTCTGGCTAAGTCAGAGATCAATGAATCGCAAATTCTGTTGTTGGAATTACTGCTGGCAAAAAATCTTGATGCGACGCGATTAAGACCGCTGATCAGTAACTTAAGTTGGTTGTGCCGCGACTTAACCAACATGGTCAACAGCCCGTCTTTTCGTGCTCGCCGGCCTCAGAGCTCAGATGTGCGAGTCACTGATATCAAATTGGTGATGAATTACATCGGCATCGAAAACCTGCGAACGATTATCCCTTACTTTTGCCTGCGCAATTGGCTGCCGAGCGCCAATGCTAAGTTGCTGTGGACTACCCGTAAATTATGGCGCTACAGCATAGTCAGTGGTATCGCGGCCAATGCGTTGGCTCAGCTTCATAATACTGACTCAGCCTTGGTTTACAGTAGTGCCTTACTCAATCAATTAGGCACCTCGGTTGTGCTGAGTTTGAGTGCCCGCTTATTCGATCAAACCTGGGGAGCGTGGATAAGGGAAGCCAGCAGCAGCCGTGACAAGGAAGTGTATGATGCTGTGATTGCCACTGAGTTTCCGGCCAAAGCGGTGTTTGAACAAGTGTTAAGCCATGGTCATAAACTTAACTGGCAGCTATTAGAGTTACTTAAGTTTGAAGCAAGCCCTTTGACTGGGTTATTGAAGGAGTTAGACCTGACCTTAAGCTATCGAGAATTGTCACCGCAGGCGGCATTAGTCGCGCGGGCAAACTGTTATGCTAAGGTGGTGTTACTCGAAGAGATGCGTCAAATCGATCCCCAAGAAAAGCGTTTAATGTTCGATTATTACGAGTTAACTGAGCAAGAAGTGCTGCGCTTAAAAGCACAGAATTATAGGAAGTTAGATCTGCTGTAGTCCACGACCTGCGACTTGAGCGTCGGGATGGCGGCGTTTAAGTAGAGGAAGTGATATGCCAAGCTGGCAAGCATCTGTACTGAATACTATTTTATCTTATGTCGCTAGGCCATCCATCAGTCGCGGCAAGGCCAAAGTCCCCCTAGCGCAAGTGCGTAAAAAGTTGCTTGATCTCGATAAACGTTGGCTTCCTTGGCCGGATAAGTTAGTTAGTGCCACCATCCCTTTGCAACACTCTAGCTTGCTGCACTATGTGCTTCTCAATGAGCAAACTCGCCTTGGCAATCTGTTTTATATCCGAGGCGGAGGTTTTTGTTTTAAAACGCCCCATGCCCACGCAAGATTAATCGCGGATATTAGCCAACGTTGTCAATTGGATGCCTATATTCCTGATTATCGTCTCGCACCTGAGCATCCTTTTCCTGCGCCATTTGATGATGTGCTTGAAGCCTATAAGCGATTAATCGCGCTTAAGGGCGATGAGAATGTGATCCTCATGGGCGACTCTGCCGGCGGCAATTTAGCCCTGAGTTTGTTGCTGGAATTAAAGCGTTTAGCCCTGCCATTACCGACGGCCTGTATCTTGTTATCGCCCGCGTTGGATTTAGCACTAACAGGAGATACTGAGCTGATACTCGCAGCTGACGATCCCTTCTTCACCATCGAAGCTTTGCTGCGTTTACGTGGTGCTTATCTTGGGGGGGCCGACCCCATGTCAGCAAAAGTTTCGCCCTTGCAGGGGGACTTGGCAGATCTGCCGCCCATCTTAGTGATTGCGGGTACGCGGGAGCTGTTATTGCAGGATTCTGAGCGCCTAGTCGCTCAAGTCAAAGCCAGCGGTGGCGAGATAACGGGCTGTTTTTACCCTAACATGCCCCATGTGTTTCCCTTGTTCAATTTATTGCCTGAAGCCCTTGAAGTGAGGTCGAAAATTAGCCATTTTGTGCTTTCACACTTGATTCGTTAAAATGGTGTAGTTATTCACATTCAGTGAATAGCTAGCAAAATGAGGGGTAAATAACTTTTTTTCTGACTAATTATGCTGAAAGCCACGGGCATAACCGCTTGTATAGTTCTTAAACTGCAATCTTTATGCACTTTGGGTGGAAGTGCGAGGATTGATGTTTGTGAAAAACTGGTATTTTGATCACATTTTCGCTAATAATGGTTATTAATAGACACAAGCAATCCCAGTATCACTAACTCTAGATAAAGATACCTATGGGACTCTGACGGTGCAAGGCGCCGTTAAACAAACACAAAGGACGAAGAAGAATGAGCGTTGATATGAAGTTAGACCGTGCCCAGTTTGACGCAGTGATGGTGCCTAATTATGCGCCTGCTGCTGTGATCCCTGTTCGTGGCGAAGGAAGCCGAGTTTGGGACCAAGAGGGTAATGAGTTTATCGATTTTGCTGGCGGTATTGCGGTAAATTGCTTAGGTCACTGTCATCCTGCTCTTGTGAATGCCCTTAAAACACAAGGCGAAAAATTATGGCATCTGTCAAATGTAATGACGAACGAGCCTGCCTTAGAATTAGCGACTAAATTAGTTAACAGCACGTTTGCCGACAAAGTGTATTTTGCCAACTCTGGCGCCGAAGCCAACGAAGCCGCATTGAAACTTGCCCGTCGTTACGCCTTAGAAAAACACGGCGTTGAAAAAGACGAAATCATAGCATTCGATAAAGCCTTCCACGGCCGTACCTTCTTCACCGTTAGCGTTGGTGGACAAGCTGCCTATTCCGATGGTTTTGGTCCTAAGCCACAGAGCATTACTCACCTGCCATTTAACGATGTTGCTGCATTAGAAGCTGCAGTAACGGACAGAACCTGTGCCATCATGCTTGAGCCGCTGCAGGGCGAGGGCGGTATTATCGATGCCGATCCTGCATTCCTAAAAGCCGTGCGTGAACTGGCTAACAAGCACAATGCGCTAGTGATTTTTGATGAAGTGCAAACAGGTGTGGGTCGTACTGGCGAACTGTACGCTTACATGGGTACTGAAATCGTGCCTGACATTTTAACCACAGCTAAAGCACTCGGCGGTGGTTTCCCTATCGCAGCTATGCTGACAACGGCTGAGATTGCTGAACATCTAAAAGTGGGCACTCACGGTTCTACCTATGGCGGTAACCCATTAGCCTGCGCTATCGGTAATGCTGTGTTAGACGTAGTGAACACCCCTGAAGTGTTAGACGGCGTTAAACATCGCGAGCAGTTATTGCGCGATGGTTTGAACAAAATTAATGAAAAATATCATGTATTTTCAGAAGTACGCGGTAAAGGTTTGCTGTTAGGGGCAGTTCTTAATGAACAATACCAAGGCCGTTCACGCGACTTCTTGGTAGCCTCTGTCGCTGAAGGCTTAATGAGCCTGATGGCGGGTGCTAACGTGGTACGTTTTGCTCCTTCTCTGGTGATCCCTGAGGCAGATATTGCTGAAGGTCTAGCTCGTTTTGAACGTGCTGTGGCGAGCATAGCTGCCGCCTAAATGACCAAAGGAGTGCTGAATTTATTCGCACTCCTTTTTTGTCAGGGAATACTTACGTGCATCACTACCTGTCTTTTCGAAGAGAGGTGCCTTGATGCACGGCAAGCCAAAGTGAGGAGACACTAAGATGTTAATCATACGTCCTATTCAGGCTGGCGATTTTGAAGCCTTATATCAAATTGCCGAAGAGTCTGGTCATGGTTTTACGTCATTACCCGTGAATGCCGATTTGCTCAGACATAAAATTGCGCGAGCAGAAGCCTCATTCGTCAAAACCGTCGATGCGCCCTTCGATGAAGGTTATCTGATGGTGCTGGAAGATACCGACACCCGTGAAGTGGTGGGGACGTGCGCTATCGAAGCAGCCGTGGGAATGGAAGATGCTTTCTACCATTATCGACTCGGTACTGAAGTCTATCATTCCGAACAAATTGACGTGCGTAACGAGGTCGAAACCCTCACCCTTTGCCATGATTACACTGGCGCCGCCGAGATGTGCACCCTGTTTTTGCGTGAAGCGTATCGCAAGGGCAACAATGGCCGCATGTTATCCCGCAGTCGCTTTCTGTTTTTAGCGCAACATGCAAAGCGTTTTGGTGAAACTGTAATTGCCGAAATGCGCGGTGTGAGCGATGCCGATGGTCATTCACCTTTCTATGGCTGGCTGCAAAAACACTTTTTAGGCATTGATTTTATTCAGGCGGATTATCTTTCTGGTTTGGGCAAAAAGGCATTTATGGCCGAGATGATGCCACGAAACCCTGTCTATGTTTGTCTGTTGCCGGAAGAGGCACAGAAAGTGATTGGTGAAGTGCATACCAATACCCGTCCCGCATTAAGTCTGCTGCAGGCCGAAGGTTTTAGATGCCGCGGTTATGTGGATATTTTTGATGGTGGTCCAACGGTTGAGTGTCGTTTATCGGACATTCGCGGCGTGCGTGAAAGCCGTTTATTAACCGTTGATATTGGTGACATGGTCGAAGCCGACACTCAATTTATTATCTCAAATACTCAATTAGCCAATTATCGAGCGACGTCTGCCGCACTGGCCGTGGACGACAAATCCGAACACATCATTATCAGCCCTGAGCTGGCTGCGGGTTTGTTGCTCGCAAAAGGCGATCAAATTCGTATTTTGGCAATGTAGGAATAACAAATGACACATTATATTCAAGGTCAGTGGCATGCAGGCAAAGGTCATGACGTGGCCTCAATTAACCCAGCCAATGCTCAAACTATTTGGACCGGTAAAACGGCCACCGCAGAACAAGTTAACGCCGCCGTTGATGCCGCGCGCGCCGCACAGTTTGATTGGTTTATGTTAGGTTTCGATGCGCGTTTAGCCATAGTCGAAGCGTATCGCAGCCAACTCGAAGCCAACAAAGCGGAACTGGCTGAAACGATTGCCCAAGAAACGGGTAAACCTCAGTGGGAAACGGCGACCGAAGTCGGCGCTATGATAGGCAAAATTGCACTATCAGCCGCGGCTTACAATAAACGTACGGGCACTGAAGCTAACGATACACCAGCGGGACGCGCGGTTATCCGTCACAAACCCCACGGTGTTGTGGCGGTGTTCGGTCCTTACAACTTCCCCGGTCATTTGCCGAACGGTCACATAGTGCCTGCGCTGCTGGCGGGGAATACTGTGATTTTTAAACCTTCTGAATTGACGCCTAAAGTTGCTGAGCTGATGGTTAGCCTATGGGATAAAGCGGGTCTGCCTGCTGGCGTGCTCAACTTAGTCCAAGGTGAAGTGGATACGGGTAAAGCACTGGCTTCTCACCCGCAGCTCGATGGTCTGTTCTTTACCGGCAGCTCACGCACGGGGCATTTTTTACATCAACAATATGCCGGTCATCCGGGCAAGATTTTAGCGCTTGAGATGGGTGGCAATAACCCACTGATCATTAAAGGTGTGCAGGATATCAAAGCTGCCGTGCACGATATTTTGCAGTCGGCTTATATCTCATCTGGCCAACGTTGTACTTGTGCGCGCCGTCTATATGTAGATCAAGGCGAGCAGGGCGATGCCTTGATTGCCATGTTAGCCGCTGCGGTCAAACAGATTAAAGTTGGCCCTTGGAACGCGCAGCCACAACCTTTTATGGGCTCAATGATTTCTGAAACTGCCGCCAAAGGTATGGTTGCGGCGCAGACGAATTTGCTGAACTTAGGCGGCGTATCGTTAGTCGAGTTAACCCATTTAGAAGCGGGTACGGGCTTAGTCTCTCCTGGCCTTATCGATGTGACGGCTATCGATGTCTTGCCGGATGAAGAATACTTCGGACCTCTGCTACAGCTAGTGCGTTATAGCGATTTCGATCAAGCGATTAAACTGGCTAACCAAACGCGTTATGGTTTGTCAGCGGGTTTACTGGCCGATAGCCGTGAAGATTATGACTATTTCCTCGCGCGCATTCGTGCTGGGATTGTTAACTGGAATAAACAAATCACTGGCGCATCGGGCGCGGCACCTTTTGGTGGCGTAGGTGCATCAGGTAATCACAGAGCGAGCGCTTTCTATGCCGCCGATTACTGTGCTTATCCCGTCGCTTCGGTCGAGGCCGATGCTGTGAGCTTACCTGCGACATTAAGCCCAGGTTTGAGCTTATAAGCGGGTAAAGATTTGTCTTTTATGTGGTAAAGAGTACGTGGTAAAGAGGAGGAAGGACGAATGTTCTTCCTTTTTAATAACAAGCAGTAACGTAACTTGAGCTTCTACTGTGGGTATGTATGACGCTGCAACAGTGGCATTTAGGTCGTTACATTTAGTGTTCGCGGCAAAATAACAGCAATAACCGCAGCACAATAAAAGGAGTTTTTATGCATACCGACATCAACGCGTTATTTGCCGCCCTGTGGCAAGACTATATTCAAATGACCCCATCTGCGGCAAAAGTGCACGAGTTGCTGGGCCATGGTAAGCCAATCATCAACGATCATATCGCCCTGCGTACTTTCAACATCGCTAAGGTGAATTTGGATGTGCTTGCTAAGCATTTCACTTCACTTGGTTATGTCGCTTGCGGTGATTATAAGTTTGAACAGAAAAAACTGATCGCTAAGCATTTTGAACACCCAGATTCGACTCAGCCTAAAGTGTTTATCTCTGAACTGTTAGTTGAAGAATTTAGCCCAGCGCTACAAGACACCATTCAAGGCTTAATCGCCCAAGTGGATGTAGCGGCGACAACGGCGGACAACTTTATTTACTCGGGTCGCCATTGGTCTTTAGATTCTAAAACCTATCAGGATTTATTAACTGAGAGCGAATATGCGGCTTGGGTAGCGGCTTTTGGCTATCGCGCTAACCATTTCACTGTGTCTATCAATCACCTCGACGGTTTTGAAACTTTAGAGTCAGTGAATGATGCCCTGAAGCAAGCGGGCTTTGTGCTTAATGGTTCAGGTGGCGAGATCAAAGGTTCGCCAGAAGTGTTATTAGAGCAATCGTCGACTATGGCCGATAAGATTGGCCTTGAATTCACCGATGCGACAGTGGAAATCCCAAGTTGTTTCTATGAGTTTGCGCTGCGTTATCCTATGGCCAATGGTGAGCTTTATACTGGCTTTGTGGCTGCGTCTGCCGACAAGATTTTTGAAAGTACGAACGTGAATAAAGCCTAACGTCATCAGACATTAAGCATAAAAAACGCCATCAATTCGATGGCGTTTTTTTATGAGTATTTTAAAGAGAGCATTTAACGCTGAGCATGTTAAGCGAGACTAACTGAAGGTCAGTTCGATCCTCAGTCCACCTAAGCGAGTGCTGTGGTTAAACTTAAGCCCAATCTCATATTGTTCGGCAATTTCCTTCACTATCGACAAGCCTAAGCCGTGACCCATGACAGACTCATCTAATCGAGTGCCCCTTTGGGTGAGCTTATCGAGTTCATCATCGGCAACCCCAGGACCATCATCATCGATACAAAGGCAGAGACGCTCCTGTTGGCGTGATAACTGAATGCTGACTCGGCTCTGGGCCCATTTAAAGGCGTTGTCCAGCAGATTGCCTAGGAGCTCCATGCCATCTTCCCTGTGGATCGGCAGCCTGAGAATATTAGGGTCGAGTTCGAAATCACATTCGATGGTTTTATTGCGGTGAACCTTGTTTAAGGTGTTGGCTAGGCTGTGTAAATCCCTTGGGATCACCAATTGCGCCGCAGGAAGCATATCGCCTGTGATCCTTGCCGCCGCCAGTTTGCGCTCGACCATCTTGTGGATAGAATCCAGCTGTTGCTGCAAGGCAATGGCGGTTTCAGGATCTTTAAGACCAAGGGCTTCGACCTGTTGCTGCATCACGGCCAGCGGGGTTTTAAGCCCATGGCTTAAGTTACCTAAGTTATTGCGGCTACGCTCAATTTGCTTGGCTGTGTACTCGAGTAACTCGTTGTAAGTCTTCGCTAATGGTTGCACTTCGGGGGGAATGTTATTCAGCTCCAGCGCGTTAATTTCGCCTTCTCTTAGCCGCGAAAGCGCGTGCTGAATATGTTTAACTGGCTTAAAGGATTGGCGCAGGATCAGGAAGATCCCCGCGATCATAGCAACCAACATCGCCAGATTGATCCCAAGCTTAGTGCCATAGACTTCGCTAAACACGCGTCTGCCGATACTCAAATCTTGGGCAACGGTTAAGGTGGCACTGACATTGGCGCTACTGGAATTTAATCCCAGTGATAACAGCTGCATATCGTTATTTTTTGGCCCTTTAGCTTGCCAGACACGGGTTTTATTTGGCGCGAGTGGCTCGATATCTAACTGCATATCCCACAGGGAGCGCGAGCGAATGACTTCATTGGGCAGGTTAAGCTGGAAATAACGGCCTGAATAGGCGGGCTTGTAGAAACTGGAAAGCTGGCTTTGATCTATGCTGATATCCCCATCGTGGATATGGGTTGCCAACATAATATGTTCGAGATCTTCTTCTAAGCGATTGATAATAGAGTCATGGAAGGCCTGACGCAGCATGGACTCAAATAATATGAGCCCAATGACTGTGCCTATTACCAGTAAGCCCGTTAACCATAAACTGAGCTTAGTGCGGATCGAGATCATTCAATAATGCCGTGGAAAATATAACCTTGGCCGCGACGGGTTTCAATAGCGGTTTTGCCTAATTTTTTACGTAAGTGGGTCACATAAACTTCGACCACATTACTCTCTTTCTCATCGTCAAACTGATACAGCTTATCGGTGAGCTGTGTCTTAGATAACAGCTTCTTAGGCGACATCAGGAAGATTTTTAACAGTCTGAATTCCATCGCCGTTAGCTCAAACAATTGGTCTGCCACTTTTACCGTTTGCTCGGCTTCATCTAAAATCACGCCGCCATAGCTCAATTGCTTGCTAGAAGTATTTAAACGGCCATGGGCACGGTGGATAAGGGCTTGAATACGGGCCAGTAATTCCTGTGCGTGGAAAGGCTTGCCTAAGTAATCGTCGGCGCCAGCATTAAAGCCTTCGACTTTTTCATGCCATTGGCTGCGTGCGGTCAGCATGATGACAGGAGTGCTGATCCCTTGATTACGCCAGCCTTCGAGTAGTTCGAGGCCGTTGCCGTCGGGCAAGCCGATATCTAAGATCACGCAATCGTATTGGGTTTCTTTGATCAGATAATCGGCTTCAAGCGCTTTGTCTGTAATATCGGTCACATAGCCAGCGAGTTTGAGTTGTTTCTCCAGCTCGGTGACTAGCATTGGGTTATCTTCAACGAGTAACAGTTTCATGTTTTCGACATTCGCTCGGTAATGCTATTGAGTGATCGGCTTGGCCATTGGTTGCATCAATACTGAGATTGACGATTTGGCCACGCTGAACTTTGATTTGCAAATCATAGCGCCATTTATGATCTTCTTGATAGAGATGAGCATCAATTAGTTCACCTTGGCAAAACTGATTAACTACGGCGAGTGTACCGTTTAAGGACAGTATTTGCCCAGAGTTGACGAGTGCCTTGGCTTGATAGTGTTCTAATTCAATAGGTTCGGCATTCAATTGCATTGGATGCGCCAGCGTGAACAGGCTGAAAAAACAGATTAAAAACAGCCGTTTCATTTGAGCTCTCCAATAAAAAATGGCCTAGAATTTATTCTAGGCCACTTTAATAAGGCAGGCTTAAATCAAGCTGAAGACTAACTTAACGGGTACCGTATACCACGATGGTCTTACCATGAGCTTGGATCAAATTCTGTTCTTCTAACATCTTCAAGATACGACCCACAGTTTCCCGTGAACAGCCAACGATTTGGCCTATCTCTTGACGAGTGATCTTAATCTGCATGCCATCAGGATGCGTCATAGCATCAGGCTGTTTCGCCAGATGTAACAGCGTTTGGGCAATGCGGCCAGCCACGTCTAAGAATGCGAGATTACCCACTTTCTGGCTGGTGCTTTGAAGGCGATAGGCCATTTGCGCAGACAGCTTCATCAGAATTTCAGGGTTAACTTGAATTAACTGTCTGAATTTCTTATATGAAATCTCAGCGATTTCACAAGCTTGCTTAGCACGAACCCATGCAGTACGTTCGGCTTGCTCTTCAAACAAACCTAGTTCACCGATAAAGTCACCTTGATTCAGATAAGAAAGGATCATCTCCTTACCTTCTTCATCTTTAATCAATACCGCTACAGAACCTTTTACTATGTAATAAAGAGTATCTGAATCTTCACCAGCATGAATAAGAGTGCTCTTTGCAGGGTACTTATGAATGTGACAGTGTGATAAAAACCATTCCAAAGTTGGATCAGGTTTTGGCTTACCAATCAGAGCCATGTTGGTGTTCCTCGATTGATTAAAACGAAAGTAAGAGTATTCTAAATAAGCATTTTACGTCAATTAAACTAACAAAAACTTGATGGAAGTCTTACTTTAGAATAAGTGAATAAATGCAATTAACCATCTAAAATTAGAGCTTATTTTGCTACTTTAGTGATTTAAGTCAACTAAATCGGCGTGAAACTCGCTGGATTCACTTAACTCTGTCGAGTTAATCACATCTTACCAGTCTAATTAAGCCGTTTTATTATAGATTATGGATAAAACAGGCCCCTAAATTACAGTATAAGATGTTTCACTTTTTAAATTCGGCGCTTATTTGCTTCAACGTCCCCCATTATCCTGAGGTTTGTGCGTATTTAGGCTCGACTTATTGGGTTAATTCTGGCTAACTTTGTGGGCAGTCGCTTTTAAGAGAGGTAAGCAAGTGAAATACAGATTATGGGTTTTAGGTGCAGGTTTAAGCTTAACGATTGGGCTTAGCTCTGCGGCGCACGCATTTTCTATCCCGCAGCCTGCTGCCGAGCTCGCAGCCAGTAAGTTTGTGCATATACAGGTGACGGCAGAGCAAGGCGACGCCGATGCCCAATTTTTGCTGGGATTAATGTACCTTTCTGGCCGTTTTGTGGCGCAAGAAGTGCCCTCTGGTTTGCACTGGATATCTCTTGCCGCCGAGCAGCAACATGAAAAAGCCCAGCAAACCTTAGCCGACCTGTCTTTTGAAGGCCAATTAATCAAGCGAGACTTATCCGTGGCCGAGCATTGGTATCGAGCCTTGAGTGAGCAGGGCAGTCGTTGGGCACAATTCCGTTTAGGTTTTATTTATGCTTCTGGCGGCGATGGTGTGCAACGTAATTGTGGTAAAGCGGTCGAGCAATTTTCCCAAGTGGGTGATGATGTTGCCTTAGGTAATGTGGCGTGGATTTTAGCGACTTGCCCAGAAGCTGAGTATCGCGATGGCTATAAAGCGGTCGAGTTATCCTTAAAGTTGCTCAAAGTGAATGAAAACGACCCGACAAATTTAGATAATCTGGCTGCGGCTTATGCCGAAGTCGGCGATTTTGGTGCGGCAATTTCTACGCAGCAAAAAGCAATTGAAGCGTTAAAGATGAGCGCCGAAATGACTAAGACAGATGAATTTATGCAGCGTTTACAAACTTACGAGCAAAAGCGTGCGTATCGCGAAACCTTACGTTTACTCGAATAAGGCATTGGTTATAGGAGCCCTTTAATTAAGCTCTATTGGTTTATTCATGTGTTAATTGATGCATAGATTTATAAGTTGAAAATAAAGCCTGAGTTAATACTCGGGCTTTTTTGTTTTTGATCCACGCTAATCGAGCGTCCAAGAATGTAGGATGTGATATTCCACACCCGTGCTTGTGCTTTTTGAATGATATAAATGCAAACATTCGGGCGTTAACGTTAGCGTATTCATGTCCTTGAGTTGCAATAACGCCGACTCATTTAGCGTCCATTCTTTAGCCTTCCTAAATAAACTGATGTGCGGGCAAAAGTGGTGTTCACTGCTATGCAATTGCAGGCGGCCTGCGATTGCTTGCGTCTGCTTAGCTAATTGCGCTAACGGCGGCTCAACGTCATCGCCTTTCAAGCAACAAACTTGGGCATTGGGCCATAAGTCGAGCTGGTTAAGCTGAGTGTTGAATCTAGGCTTAGCTAAGCGGTCAATTGCATCAAGGAGGGCGATGCGTTGCCCGTCGTCCACTTGTCCTAAAAAGCAGAGCGTTAAATGCATATTACTGACGCTAACCGCTTTCGCCTCCGGATTGAGGTGGCAAATCAGTTGCTGCTGTAAATCACTCAGCCTTGTCATTTGTGCAGCGGTAGGCGCGAAGCCGAGAAATAGCCTTTGTTGCATCGGTTTATCGTCCTTTGTGGCGTTCAACACGGATTATCTCTGGGAACACTTTGACGTTTAGCGTCTTTGAGCGTTAATCTAATTGTTGAATTTATCGGCTAATTTACGACTCAAGCAGACGTTTAATTCACTGTGGGCCTATACTCAATATACGTCGATAATACCTTAAATGGATTTTTAGGTAAGGAAGTCACTTTTCATGTTAGTAGGTTTAGCAAATCCACTCCAACAGGCCTTGGTGAGTATTTTTAGTGAGTCTCCGCTAGAAACCTTAGAGCAAAATGTTGACCGAGCACTTGAAACCATTACATTGCAGCTGCATTGTGACGGGGTATTTGTATTAACCGGCAGCCAGTCTCTGGATCGTTTACGCACGCGTAATTTGTATCTAAAACCCCAATTTGCCAAAGGCCAACAAACCCGAGTCTGGCCCTTAGCACGCATGCCATTTTTTCGCTCCCTTGTCCGCACCCCGCGACTATTAAATCTGCCCGATGTGAATACCTTGCCTGCCGATGCGCAGGCCGAGCGAGCCCTATTAAGGGACTGGGACGTGAAGAGTCTATTGGTATTGCCACCTGTGGTATTTGGCGAAACGCGTATCGCGCTGGGCGCGGTGAATTGCTCCGAGTGTTGCGAATGGAGCGAAGAGTTTATTCAGGAATTCAACCACGCCGCTGTGATGATTGGCTCGGCGATGGAACTGACGCGTATCGCTCTGAGCATGCTCGCCAGTGAGCATAAATACTGTGAAGTCTTCAATCAGTTACCCTTAGCCTGCGCCTTGTTAGATAAATATAATCAATTGACTATGCTCAATAAAGTCGCCCTGCAAACGCTGCCAATCCAACATGGTTATGATTTATTCGACATGGTGCGTGAGGAAGAACATGCCATGTTAACTGATACCTTGCATGTGGTACGTGAAGGTGTGCTTGGTCAGGCTTGGTGTGAGTTACCGTTAAAATCTATCCATCAGTTGGCTTGGTTGAAACTCAGTTTTAGCCAGATCAGTGGCGATAAAGATACCTTAGTCATGATTGCCGAAGATGTCAGCGAGAAGTATCGCCTAGCCGATGAGCTGTCGTTCCATGCCAATTATGATGCGCTCACTGGATTGCCTAATCGGTTGCATTTCGAAGCCCTATTAGAAAACCTGCTGCACGCCCACGACGATATGCCTATTTGTGTGGCGTTTCTCGATTTAGACCAATTCCAAGTCATCAACAATATCAGTGGCCATCAGGCGGGCGATAAGCTGCTTTGCCAAGTGGCATTACGCTTAAAACAGCTCGTGCGTAAGGGCGATATCGTCGCCCGTTTAGGTGGCGATGAGTTTGGTATCTTGATGCATTATTGCAATGTGGACTCGGCGAAACAAATCGCAAAACGTATCTGTACCCAATTGGCGAACCATGAATTTATTTGGGAAGGTCGCAGCCACAATGTCAGTGTCAGCATGGGGATTGCTAAACTCGATAAAAAAGCCGCCGACATTTATACCGTCATGAGTCAGGCCGATGCTGCTTGTCGCTTGGCGAAGGATCAAGGCCGTAATGGCTGGCATTTATACAGTGCGAGCGATCCTAAAATGAACCGTCTCTATACTGAGATGATGGCGTCGGTGGACATAGTCGGCGCACTGGCGTTAAACCAATTTGAGCTTTATTTTCAAAGCATAGTGCCATTAAACCGCGAGGAGTCAGGTCTGCATTTAGAGATCTTACTGCGTATGGTGCAGGCCAACGGCACTATTGTGTCTCCAGCCATTTTCTTGCCCGCCGCCGAGCGATATAACTTAGCTTCTAAGGTCGACTTGTGGGTGATCGATAACTTGCTAAAGTGGGGCGGTTGCCATTTAGATATCTGGCAGCAATTGGATCTCGTGTCGGTGAATTTGTCGGCGACTTCTTTGGGTGACTTTGAGTTTATGAACTGGCTAGAAATGCGTTTGATGGCCGAACCTGAGCTGGTGGACAAGCTTTGCATCGAGATCACTGAAACCGCGGCCGTGAGTCAGCTCGATCAAGCGACAAAGTTACTCGATATACTGCGCCCGCTTAATTGTAAGTTAGCCCTCGATGACTTTGGGGCTGGCTTTTCTAGCTTCGCCTACCTTAAGCGCCTTAATGTGGACTTTGTGAAGGTGGATGGTCAGTTTGTGGTGAACATCTGCGAAGACAGTGCGGATCAGGCGATCGTTAAATCGATTTGCCAACTCGGCCAAGATATGGGCTTCGATGTGGTTGCCGAATTTGTCGAATCCCAAGATATTGGCCGAAAACTGCAAACCCTTGGCGTCGACTATGCCCAAGGTTACGCCATCAATAAACCGATACGGTTAGCTGAATTACAGTCTGGACTCAGTCAGCCTTGGCTCGAAAAACGTGAGACCTTTGCGGCCTATCCACAACTCTAGTGTTTGGTACACTTATCTACCGAGCCGGATTATGTTGCAGTGAAATGGTACTCACCGTCGATTGTTAGTACACTGACGGCCTGTGTTGGCCGCTGATGTCTTTTTCTTGAACTCTCTACCTATTCATAGCTTGTTAGCACCGCTGCGTGCGGCTTTTTCTCGTCACGCTCAAGTGATCCTCGAGGCACCGACAGGTGCGGGTAAATCTACCGCGTTACCTTTGGCTATGCTGGATTGGCCAGAAATCAGCGGACGCATTTTAATGCTCGAACCGCGGCGTGTCGCTGCGCGCAGTGTGGCGCACTATATTGCCCATTGTCGCCAGCAAAAGGTGGGGCAAGAAGTGGGCTATCGTGTGCGCGGTGAAGCTAAAGTCAGCGCCAATACCCGCTTAGAGATTGTCACCGAAGGCATACTCACGCGGATGATCCAGCAAGATCCCGAATTAACTGGGATTGGAATGATCATCTTCGATGAGATCCATGAACGCCACCTCACTACCGATTTAGGCCTCGCCTTAGCGCTCGAAGTGCAAGCTTCACTACGGGACGATTTAAAAATATTGGCCATGTCGGCAACCTTATCTGGCCTTGCCTTGGGCGAACTTATGCCAGAGGCAGTGACCTTACACAGTGAAGGCCGCAGTTTTCCCGTTGAGGTTGAATATCGCCCTGTGCCGACGCAGCAGCATTGGATCGATCATCTTGGCCGCTGCGTACTCGATCTGGTCTCGGCCAGTAGTGCCAACGTTAATAAAACGGCTAGCAATAACGCCG
The DNA here is from genome assembly GCF_031931965.1 of Shewanella sp. SP2S2-6. Classification (NCBI taxonomy): domain Bacteria; kingdom Pseudomonadati; phylum Pseudomonadota; class Gammaproteobacteria; order Alteromonadales; family Shewanellaceae; genus Shewanella; species Shewanella sp. SP2S2-6. Next base: position 107,728 of record NZ_JAUOEQ010000005.1, read on the forward strand.
TGCTCGTCTTCTTACCGGGAAAAGGCGAAATCTCACGACTGCAGCAGTTTCTGCGTGAGCGCTTAGCCCAAGATGCCTTTCTGATTTGCCCCCTTTATGGTGAGCTTTCGGGTGCTGACCAAGATAGCGCGATTGCGGCAACTACAGATGGCAGGCGCAAAATCGTGCTAGCGACTAACGTGGCGGAATCGAGCTTAACCATTGAAGGTATAGGTTTTGTCATCGACAGCGGCTATAAACGTCAGGCCAGTTTTAACCCTAAAACCGGCGTCACCCGCTTAGGTTTGAAACGTATTAGCCAAGCCTCGGCAACTCAGCGCAGTGGCCGCGCCGGACGTTTATCTGCGGGCGTATGCGTGCGTTTGTGGAGCCAAGAAGAACATGGCCGTATGCTCAGGGCCGATGAACCCGAGATCAGCCAAGCGGATCTGGTGGCTATGGCCCACGATTGTGCTTACTGGGGCGCAAAATCCTTCAGCGACTTGATGTTGTTAACGCCGCCACCAAGTGTGAATGAGGCGCTGGCGTGGCAATTACTGCAGCGCTTAGGCATGGTCGATGGTGACAATAAACTCACTTCCCACGGCAAAGCGGCCTACGAGCTAGGGTGTCACCCCAGGCTGGCCCATATGCTATTGGGCGCGAAAAGCTTAAGTACGAAAAGTTTAGGCGCAAACAATGTTAATGAGCAAACTGGGCAATTGGGCAGTTTGGCCTGTTTACTTTCGGGGATTGTAGAGGCGCGCGGTTTGCCTAAAAAGGGCGCCGATATCATGAATTACCTGCACTTTGCCTGTCAGGGGCAAGCGGGACAGCAGGCGAAACAGTGGCAGAAAAAGCTCGGATTAACTGCCGACTTAGCGAAGGTCGCGACCCATGCTCACCACAGTGATGTGGGATTATTGCTGGCGCTGGCGTATCCGGACCGTATCGCTAAAGCGCGCGGCGTTGAGGGCTATCAATTAGCCAATGGTACTGGCGTGGTGCTGATGGCCGAAGATGCCTTGTCGCAAACGCCTTGGATGGTGGTGGCGGATTTCCAAGAAACTGAAGGCCGAAACGCCGGACGGATTTACTTGGCGAGTCCGTTTCAGCCGAGCTTGTTCGATAGCGAGCTAAAAGACTTGCTGGAAATCCACGAGATCTGTGGCTGGGATGAAGGCAAAGGCCGAGTCATTGCCGAGCGCCAATACAAGGTCGGACAAATTTTAGTGAAAACCGAGACGATTGCTAAGCCTGAGCGCAAGCAAATTGTCGCGGCCTTACTGGGTTGTATTCGCCAGAAAGGATTGCAAATTCTAAATTGGAACAATAACTTAGAGCAGTTTCAATACAGGCTTAAACTTGCGACAGAGTTCGACGCGGGCAGCGACTGGCCTAAGGTCGATGATGGGGCGTTATTAGCGAACCTAGAAACTTGGCTGGCGCCTTACCTCGAAAATGTGAATAATCTGCCGCAATTAGTTAAGCTCGATTGCTTTGGTTTTGTGGCAAACTGTTTGAGCTGGCAGCAGAAACAGCGACTGGGCGAGTTATTGCCAACCTCTTGGCCGTTAGTCACCGGTACCTCTGCGCCAATCGTATATGATGAGTCTGGGCGTGCGCTGCTGCGGGTGCGTCTGCAAGAAACCTTTGGCATGGCACAAAGCCCTATGCTGGCGCAGGGCAAGCTAAAGGTGACGATGGAATTACTTTCTCCCGCCCAGCGTCCATTGGCTTTGACGGCGGATTTAGCCAGTTTCTGGCAGGGGCCTTATGTGGAAGTGAAAAAGGAAATGCGCGGCCGATATCCAAAGCATCTGTGGCCGGACGATCCTGTGAATACACTACCGACAAAATTTACCAAGAAGAAAACCTTGGGTTTAGCTCAGCCATAGCAGTGACACTGGTTTTTTAATCGCGTGAAAACACGCCTTGATTCGCACCTCGCTCACTGTTGTGCCTGTGGCTGATGTCTTTAAATGCATGAATGATGAAGTAGATATGACGACTAAGACGACAAAAAAAACACCCGCTTCCCGTAGGGCCAACAATGGCCGCGGTTTATTTCGACGAATGTGGTCAATCACTTGGAAATTAGCCTTAGCCGGACTAGCTGTAGTGACGTTCTACAGCATTTATCTCGATCAAATTATTGCGCAAAAATTTGAAGGCCAAAAATGGCACTTGCCCGCGCAGGTGTTTAGCCGCTCTATGGCGCTGTATCCCGGCGCGGCGGTCAGTCATCCGCAAATGATGGCTGAGCTTAAGTTGCTCGGCTATCGCAAAGTCGCGAATCCACGCCAAGTGGGAGAGTTTTCGGCATCGAGCACCCGTATCGAATTGTGGCGTCGACCATTTTTACATCCAGAAGGCGATCAAGTCGAACAAAGAGTCATGATCAGCTTCGACAGCAATGGCGTCAGTTCAGTCTCCCGAGTGTCGGACAAACGCCAGCTTGCCGTATTCCATCTTGAGCCTGTGTTGCTCGATCGCATTATTACTGGCGACGGTGAAGACAGGCTGTTTGTGCCGACTGAAGAAATGCCTAAGTCGATTGTGCAGGCGTTATTGCTGGTGGAAGACCGTAGCTTTTACGAACATCATGGGGTGAATCCCTTCGCGATTGCGCGCGCCGCGTTTGTGAACATTAGCGCCGGTCGCACAGTGCAAGGTGGCTCGACGTTAACCCAGCAGTTAGCGAAAAACTTTTTCCTATCCAGTGAGCGTTCTTTGCTGCGTAAGGTGCGCGAAGCCTTGATGGCAGTGATTATCGATTTTCGTTACAGCAAGGACGAAATCCTCGAAGCCTATCTTAACGAAGTGTATATGGGACAGGATAAATCCCGCGCCGTTCATGGTATGGGTTTGGCCTCGCGTTTCTATTTCGGCCGTCCTATCAGTGAGTTGACTATCGCCCAGCAGGCATTTTTAGTGGCTGCGATTAAGGGACCGTCTTACTACAATCCATGGCGATATCCGGAGCGCATTCAAGAGCGTCGCGATCTGGTACTGCGTTTACTCATGGATGCAGGCGATTTAACCACGGCCGAGTACAAGGCGGCGGTAGAGTCACCTCTGGCGATCCGTAATCTTAATAAGCCAGCACACCAGAAATTACCTTCTTTCTTCGCCCTGGTAAAACAGGAAGTGAACGAGCGTTATGGCGATGCGTTACTGAAGCAATCTGGGGTAAAAATCTATACCACGCTCGATCCTATGGCTCAAGAAGCCGCCGAAATTGCGGTGACACAAACCCTTAAAAGCTTAGATAAGAGCAACAAGTCATTGCAGGTAGGCATGGTGGTTACCGACAAATACACGGGCGGTATCGCGGCAATGGTCGGCGATAAAACCCCTGGATTTGATGGTTTTAACCGCGCGGTTGAAATTCGTCGCCCGATTGGCTCGTTAATTAAGCCCTTTGTGTACGCCACTGCACTGGCACCCAATAGCCAATTTACCTTAGCGACTCCCCTTAAAGATCAGCCTATTACCTTAAAGAGTGAGCAAGGTAAGACATGGTCACCGCAAAACTTCGATAAGAAGTTCAGCGGCCAAGTGCCTTTGTTAACGGCGCTGAAAAAGTCGATGAACGTCCCGACAGTAAATCTTGGGATTGCGGTGGGCGTGGATGCCGTCGCGACAACTTTGGCTAAGTCGGGCTGGCAGGAGCCGTTAAACGAGTATCCTTCTATGTTACTTGGCGCCGTCAATGGCTCGCCATTAATGGTGGCGCAGGTGTACCAAACCTTAGCCGATAGCGGGGTTTACCGTAAATTAACCACAGTGACGGCTGTATTGGATGCTGATAAAAATCCATTGCCCGTGACGCGATTACCTAAAGAGCAAGCCATCTCACCCGATACTGACTTTTTGATCCAGTACGCTATGCAGCAAGTGGTCAATACGGGCACCGCGACGCGCTTAGGCAATGCCTTCCCCGGCGTTGGGCTGGCGGGTAAAACAGGCACAAGTAACGACAGCCGCGACTCTTGGTTTGCGGGCTTTGATGAGCGTAACGTCGCTGCTATTTGGGTGGGGCGTGATGATAACGGCAAAACCAGCTTGTATGGCAGCAGTGGCGCCATGGCCGTGTACCTTGCCTTCTTAAAGGAACGTCCACCTATTAGTTTGCGTTCTATCCAAGTGAATGGCGTCGTGAAGGGCTTTTTTGACCGAGATACCGGCGTGGCGAAGGAGTCTGATTGCAGCAATGTTGATGCGCTTCCGGCATTAACCGCGACTTATCGTCCTGTGAATAATTGCGGCGAGCCTTTGCAATGGTGGCAGAAAATACTCGGCCAATAGGCTTGATAATCGGCCAATCACGTACTTGTACGTTGAATATAAAATCTTAAGTAGTAGAACCTATGCGAATGGAAATGGCGTTATCGAGAGTACAGGCGTGACGCCATCTTCCCTTAGCCTAGGTCGTTAACCCAAAGTGAGAAATAACATGTTTAAAACCGCTGCCGCCGTGCATATTTTAGTGAAACACAAAGAGCAGGCTGAAGATATTGTTAAGCAGCTGAATAATGGCGCTAATTTTGCGGTACTCGCCAAGCGTTTTTCCTCTTGCCCTTCGGCCAAAAAAGGCGGTGATTTAGGCGAGTTTAAAAAAGGCCAAATGGTGCCACAGTTTGATAAAGTCGCATTTTCGGGCGAGTTATTAGTGCCGCACATAGTTAAAACTAAATTTGGCTGGCATGTGGTTAAAGTGCTGTATCGCACTTAATACTGCAGGATTAAGCCCTTATGTAGCGCGTCTTAGTCGCACGTCATTTTCGGCTAATCAAATGGATTGGAATATTAAGGAGCGATGAGCATGACCTTTAGTTTTAATACCGAAGATGCGAGCCAAGTTTGCGTGGGGGCATTTGCGCTGGCGGTGCCCGTGGCGTTTTCAGAGGAAGCCTGGCATCTCGGCGAAACCTTGCCTGTGCTCAATCTCGCCATGCTCTTTAGTTTATCGCTGTTATTTCTGGGCGTTTTTACTTACCACAGTGTGTTCCAGCAAAATATTAGTGCCCGAGTCCCTGTGTTTATTTTCCGCATCGTGGTGGCGTATTTGCTCACCGCGCTGGTGGTTTTCCTCGTCCTGCTGTGCCTCGATAAAGTGCCTTTTTTTGAAGATCCGCTGACCTCGATAAAACGGATCATCGTCATCACTATGCCAGCCTCTATGGGCGCCATTGTTGTGGATAGCTTCGATAAGGAATGATGCACCTTAGCCAAACCTCATGACTTTTGTCACTGGTGGATTAGGGTTATTTTGCGCATACTTATTCCCATACTCTGACTTTGATTAATGTCTAGAGTCGAAATAAGCCTGAGTTTTTAGCCTGATAACGATAACGCCAATAGATAAAGGAAATGACTATGAATACCGGAGCCCTCGCTTTACTTATCCCGATACTCGCCATTGTTGGCGGATATGTGGTGGCGATTATGAAAATCCGCGACAAGCAAGGAGTGTCGAGCCGTGAGCAAGAGGCCGAAAATCAAGCCTTGCGGGCCGAGTTAGCTACACTGCGTCAGCGTGTCGAAGTGCTAGAACAGCTGGTCACTGACGATAGTTTTCAATTGAAGCGTGAATTTAAACAAGTCTAACTATTTGTTCCTTGTCCAATGGAAGGCGCTAGCCTGTTAACCTAAGTTAATACCCTTGTAATTTGTTTGGCTTTACAAATGTGGGCATGGTGTTACTTTGTACATCTTCCGTGGGATCAAGTCATCGGGTGAGTTAAATACCTAATTTAAGGTAGACTCGTGATAATTTTGTTATCCATCCCTGTATTGAGTTATTACAAATAGAGTTTATATGTTTCTAGCGCCTTATTTTTCCGAGCAAAATCAAGCCATTTCCGTTTCAGCACAACAAGCCAGCGACTTCGCGAAGAAAATTGCGCAGGACTTTAATCCCATACACAATGTGGGCGCAAAACGCTTTTGCGTGCCGGGAGATTTACTGTTTGCCATAGTATTGACTCAATATGGCCTGAGTCAGAGCATGAAATTTAGCTTTGCGGGTATGGTGGGCGCGAGTGTCGAACTGCAATTTCCGGAACAAGTGAGCGAGAGTTTTTCAATTCGCGATGGCCGCGAAAAAACCTATCTTAATGTGAGCCGTCAAGGCGATGTAAGTTGTTGCGATGCGCAGACAGAATCCTTTATTCGTCAATATGTTGCTTTCTCTGGGCATAATTTTATCGATATCCTGATCCCTTTGATGAAACAACATCAAGTGATGATCAACCCAGACCGACCTTTAGTGATTTACGAAAGCATGTCGTTTGATTTAACCACCCTCGATTTTGTGCAAGTGACCTTATCACTCGTTGACCAAGATTTAAAAATCGATGGTAAACGTGGCGATGTGACACTGCACTTTGAATTACACAGTGGCGATACTTTAGTCGGCACAGGTATCAAAACCTTAGTAATGAGTGGTTTACGCCCTTACGACGAGGCGCTGGCGCAGCAAATGTGCGCCACCTATGAAGGTAGTAAAACTGATTATTGATTGACGTAACAATCACATGGCGTTTTATCGGTAGATAAAGCGCCATGTGATCCTTGATAGCGCGATGAACTAGCTTACATATTACAGTTAATCAATCGATAGTTGAGAGACTGTTTTTGAAACGTTTTCTGCTCCGTTGCGTATTTCTCCCATCACCAAAGTGACCTCGGCTAATTGTTGTTTCCCTTCCTGTGCGATACCTTCAACTTCGTTCATCATACTCGTTGCACTTGTGGTGAGCTGGGTATTTTTAGTGACGACGGCGGCAATTTCACTGGTTGATTTACTGGTTCTGGAAGCGAGCTGCCTCACTTCATCGGCGACAACCGCAAAACCTCGGCCTTGTTCACCCGCACGCGCGGCCTCAATCGCGGCATTTAATGCCAGCAAATTGGTTTGATCGGCAATCGAGCTAATGGTCGCGACTATGGCTTGAATACTTTGGGATTGCTCATTCAGTTGAGTAATCGCCTGAGTCGTTTTATGGGTTTGTTCAGCAATGGCATTGGAGGTATTGACGGTCGCATTAAGCAACTTAACACCTTGTTCCGCTTGCTCAACGGTGCGTTGCGATGTGGTGAGTGCAATATTTGCGGCTTCACGCACAGCGTGGCTTTGCTCGATCCGCTTGCTGATATCACTGGCGAACTTAACAACTTTAACGACCTTTCCATGCTCATCCATAATGGGATTGTAAGCCGCCTCCAGCCAAATTGAGTCCCCATAGGCATTTTTGCGCTCAAATAGCCCTTTGCTATAGCGACCTTGCTTAAGCTCGTCCCAAAAGTGTGGATTTTGTCGATAAAATTCATCAAAACAGAAAATTCTATGATGCTTACCCAAGATCTGTTCTTTGCTGTATCCCATTGTTTTTAAAAAGTTGGCATTTGCCTTCAGGATAGTGCCATCTGGGGTAAATTCAATAATAGCTTGGGAGCGATTTAGGGCATCAAAGATGGCAGGTTGATCGTCAAGCTGTTGCTTATATTGGGTAATTTCAGAAGCCGTTTTCATTATCTTCACGACTTTGCCCGCCTGTTTTACAGGAAAGTAAGTCGCTCTTAGCCAGATTTCTTGGCCATTTTTATTCACTCGCGCGAAATGTCCCTCCTGTGGATGACCGGCTTTTAAATTACTCCAAAATTGTTGGTATGCAGGAGAATTAGCATAGGTCGCTGAGCAAAACAGCTTATGGTGTTGACCAACAACTTCATTAAGTGAATAACCGACTACTTTTAAAAACAAGGCATTCGCATCGAGAATCTTCCCATCAGGCGTAAATTCTACTGTGGCAATACTTTGCTTAATGGCGTCGATGACCGACTCCGCTTCTTGGCGCTTGTTTTCGCTCACTTCTAGGCTTTTACGTAATGAAGAATTGAACACTGAGATACTCCTGATGAGCTTAACTGACTCAAAAACCGCTGGTCTTTATTGAAAGCTCGATATAACGAGCTGGATATACAGATAAATATAGCTGTGATTTTAATATGTGGTTTATTTCTATGAAACACGTGATCGGGATCTATATACCTAAATTGAGCAAAAGAAGATCACTTTTTTTGGTTTTAGCTCGACTAGGCTTTGGTTTTAGCCCGACCAGACGTAGCGGCAGAGTGGATAACGAATTTTAGCATGCTATTCGAGTAATCTAGGTTGAATGAATGCCATAGAAAAAGCTGCCAAAGGGCAGCTTCTTAAGCGTTATCTATGCTCGGCGGTTAGCTTAGTTTTTCAATCTTAGCGGGTAGGCCTTGTCTTGCCGAGGCGCCACTTGCCCAGTCTACCAGCGGATAGCGGCCGTGACGACTGGGATCGAACAGATTCAAGTCGTTCATATTGATGCCGACTCGGATCAGCGGATTGGCGGCGATGTTAATTTCGTCAATCACAGTGTCCCGCGCACCGAGTTCCTTATGACCATAACCGTGTTCGATGGCGATGCAGTCTGGGTGCACTCCGGCAACACATTCCACTAAGGCGATTACACTGCCGTTAGGCGTGCTGATTTTTACTGTGTCGCCCGTGCTGATCCCAAGGCGAGCGGCGGTTTTCTCGTTCAGTCGCACCGGATTATTAGGGTGCACTTGGCGCAAACGATCCGAGCCAATACTCATAGAACTCATGGTATGGGACTTGTAACTGCTGATCAGCAAAGGCCACTGTGATTTATCAAACGCCTTATCGAGCGGCGTACCATCGGCCAAGGCGGGTTGATATAAGCGTGGACAACCACTCATAAATTCCCCCGTTAAGCTATTACGACGACTTCCGACGTCGGGATTCCACAGCATCATAGGTTTAGGCCAGACTTTACTCGGATTCCCCGCGTCATCGCGTGCGCCGCGCATTTCTTCAAAACGGCCGCCGCGAGCAAATAAGTAACTGACTTTTTTGACTTCATCTGGCTTGAGTCTAGCGTTGAGCTCACTTTGAATGCGGCTTACACCGCTAAGATACATGTCCTCGGCGTTGATATCGGCGACGGCTTTACCCAAATAGGCTACGTTGGCGGCGCCGTAAAGTGAGTAATCCGCTGCGCGCGTTAACGGATGTAGGCTGCCATCGGCGGCCTTAACGGCATTTTCGCCAAAGCCTGGTAATTGCAGCTTCATCGCCACTTGGCTCAAGAAAGACTCCATGCACACCACGTCACCACTGGCCATTTTCGCGACCCTAGGCTCGACAATCGGCCAACGACCTGTGGCAACTTTGGTTAATGTGCCTTGCCATACTGAGGTCCAGCCCCAAGACTCGTACGTTAAGGTGTCGGGAACAATGTAGTCCGACAGCGCCGAGGTTTCGTTAATAAAGCTGTCGATGCTGATAAACAGCGGTAGCACCTTAGGATCTTTCAGTTGTTCACCAATAGCTTCCCCTAAACCCGCTTGACCATAAATCGGATTACCCATGTGGTTAATCCATGCTTTGAGTCGATAGGGATAACCGTGCACCGCCGCGGTTAAATGTTCGCCCAATAAGGGCGATGAAATCGGAAACCAAGGCTCTTTAGCGGGATAAGGCGATTCGCCGGCTTCGACTTTACGGCGATACTCTGAGGTTTTCTCGTAGGGGAATTTAGAGCGCGATAGGAATACGCCCTTAGGTTCGACCATGCCGTCAAACTCCTGCAGATTATACCTTGGGCCTTTACCAAAGGCGGGGAAGGAACCGCCGGAGGCTAATGCACCGCCCTTTAAATTGATGTTACCTATCATGGCGTTGAGCATCATGATCGCCCACGCGCTATAGAAACCATTGGCGCTCATTGTGCCGCCGTGGGAGATTACTGCGGCCTTAGTGCCATGGCTGGTAAATTTATCCGCGAGGGCAATAATCTGCGCCTCGCTGATATCGCACTCCTTGGCATAGTGTGCCATTTCGAAGCTGTGCGCCGCTTCACTTAACAGCTGGAAGCTAGATTTAACCGCAATCACTCCCTTAGGTGTGTCGACGCTTTGGTCTACTTCGAGCTTGGCTTTCTGGCTTTGGGTAGCCAAAACTACCTCGCCACTCGTTGCATCGACAACCAACTGCGAGTCCTGCTCGCCGTAGGCTTTGCCGTCGAAAGGTAAGCCAAGATCGCTGGCAAAGAGATATTGGCCATATCTTGGATGGGTGGGCTCGCTGATTATCAAGAAGCCTGCATTACTAAAGCCACGGTAACCTGATGCTTTTGCAGCATCGACATTGGGCGCACTCAAAAAATCGGCGGCATAGCGCTGTTTATCGATAATCCAGCGCAACATGCCCATGGCGAGGGCCGAGTCGGTGGCGGGGCGGATCGGCAGCCAAGTGTTGTTGCCCGCACAAGGTTGATTCGAAGTATTGGGCAGCATGGGCGACACCACCACATAACTGAAATTGCTGTTATTCACCCGCGCGTTAGCCAGTTGTCTCGCTTGGCGTTTAAAGGGATTGCCCGATTGCTGCGGCGAGGTGCCGATAAAGAGTAAAAATTGGCTATGGTCCCAATCGGGCTTCAAGTGGGCGTATTTTTTCAAATCATCCAATAAAGCGCCTGCACCAGCGCGGTAGGTAAACCCGCAATAAGCACCGTGGTTGGCAAAGTTTCGCGTGCCAAAGCTGTTGAAGGTAAAACGTTTGATAATGGCATCGCGGCCTTCATCGGAGGCGTTCGAGACCAGTAACTGGTTGGCCTTAGGGCCGTATTCCGGATTATTGGCATCGAGCGGCGTGGCGATATCTCGAATCGTCCTTAAGCCTTCAACTTGGCCTTCACCAAATAAATCACCGCCTTCGACGACTTCATTCAGCAACTGCTCAAAGCTAATGCTCTGCCATTGGCCACTGCCGCGCTTACCCACGCGCTTAAGACATTGGGTAACACGATGCGGGCTATCCAATTGTTCTAGCATGGCATTACCACGAGCGCAGGCGGTGGAACGCCCCTGTAGACCTTGTTCTTGAAAGGCGCTTAGTCCGACAAATGCGGTTTTGATTGGCGTATCGAAATCGATATGTTCCCGCGATGACAACGGATGATAAGGATTACCGCTGATACGGATGATCTTATCGGTTTTTTGATCGATACGAGCGCGCACGCCGCATTTGGTCCAGCAACCTAAGCACATAGTATTGGCGACGCGCTGATCGTCATTGCTGATTAGCTGACCTGACTGTAAATCGACTTTGTATTCAGGCGCTAAGGAATTGCCATGCAGCGGATCTTGGGTCGGTTTTCCTGAGGTGCCATTGACGACACCTTTGCCCATTTGCGCTAACGTATGACTATAACCCGCGGCAAATAATCCCACACCACCCGTGACAGCGGCCCCTTTGATAAAACGACGTTTACTCTTATCCATGATGGACTCCTTAATTCTGTAAACTAATTGGGTGCTCAGCGAGCAAGCTTTGCCGCAGGCGTGTGGCGAATAAGTTCGGAGACCAGCGCCATTAATGCCAGCCAGAGACCGAAGGTGCCGGCTATGCCTAATAGTCCTTCGGGTCCCCAAGGCAGTTGATAGAGGTAAGTCCCTGCGCCGTATTTAGGATCGGTTTGCGCTTGGATGAGCACTATCCAGCGAAATCCCCACGCGAGATGAATGGCCGTGAGGCTGACGACGATCATAGCCACATTGGGTAAGTGACGAATGGCGAGCATCAGTGCCAGCACGGCGAGTGTGACTAGCACCCAAATCGCGGCCAGTTGCCAACTTGGACTAGTTTCAAGCAATAACGCGGCTTCAGGGGCCGAGCCCTTATCGAATAATGCCCAGCCGATAATGCACAGGGCGAACAGACCAAAGCTGGCCCTTACCCAGAGTAATAGCTTGTCTTGGGTACTTTGTTGGTAGCCTTTTAATAATCGATTCAATACCGCCAAAGTGCCGCAGGCGGCGAGCAGGGCGCTCATCGCCATTAAAGGTGGTAGCCAATAGGTATGCCACAGTGGCCGCGCCTTAATGGCCATGGTTTCCATACCAGTGTAGAGGGCGATACTGCAGGCACTCAGTGCCGTGATCAGTGCGATCGGCTTGATGAATTTGTCACTGTTCCAATCACCGAATCTCAGTAATTGGCCTATTTTATTCAGCCAATCTGAGTCTTGATGCGCGGTGTGCTTAGGCAGATATTGACGCAGTAATAGCCAAGCAAATAGCGCGCTGGTGCCCGAGAATACCGGCAGTAAAAAGGCGCCATACCACATCCACGAATCGGGGCGCACTTGCGCATAAAAATGCCAAGCCCGCAGCGGTTGGTGTAAATCGGCGAGCAAGGCAATAGGCGCGACTATGCCTGCGGTCAGCATTAAACAGGCGCAGAGTTTCAGCAGTCTGTCATCGGGTTTCGCGTGACTAAACAAGTGTATTGTCGCGACCCACACACTGGCATAGGCCAAACCCATCATAAAAAAGTATTGCACCGCCCAAGGTAGCCAAGTAATGGCGATATCTGGGGTAAAGATTTCTTTAATGGCCATGGTGGATCTCCTCGCCAGTATCGGTAAGTAAGGTTCTTACGGGGGCTTGGCCGCTAATCTTGTGCTCAAAAGCGCTGCTCATGCCGATGTAGAATACGCGCGGTGAAGTATTGGCCGTGGGTTTGAGCACCTTGATATCGGTTTTATTGGTGGCGAGCAGTTGGCTTATTTGGCTGTGGGGATCGTTAAGATCGCCAATCACACGGGCTTCTCCAACGCAGGTTTCGACGCAGGCGGGCAGTAATCCCGCATCCAACCTATGGGCGCAGAAGGTACATTTGTCGGCGGTATTAGTGTCGTGGTTGATAAAGCGGGCATCATAGGGGCAGGCTTGCACGCAATAGCCACAGCCAACGCACCATTCATTATTGACGACCACTATGCCGTCTTTGCGCTGGAAGGTCGCGCCTGTAGGACAAACGGGAATGCATGGCGGGTTTTCGCAGTGATTACAAAGTCTTGGTAGCATCAAAAAGGCGGGCGGGGTGGTATCTTCCTGCTGCGAGACTTCATACTGCTGCACTGTGGTGCGAAATTGCCCTAGGGGCGGTTGATTCTCGATAGTGCAAGCGACGGTACAGGCTTGGCAGCCCACACAGCGGCGTAGGTCGATCACCATGCCGTAACGTTTACCCGCTTGGCCTTCGCTGGCACTGTGCATTTGAGGGCTGCGCTTATCATCCTGTGCATACACTTGCACCACAGGGATCAGTGCGGCGCCAACACTGACGCTGGCCATTTTGCCGAGAAACTGACGTTTACTCTTGTCCATACAGATTTCCTTCACTCTTGCAGATGGCGAATAAACTGGCTCATAGACCTTGAGTTAAGGTTTATGGCGAGGTTTACAGGCATTCTGTAAAAGGCGAGGCGGCATAACTATAGTGGTTTTCCACATATCGGGTGTGGATTTGATCTAGCGCAACAAATATCCGTTAGAATAGCCTTCAAAATGATAGGGTTTTATTTTTACGGCTTTTAAACTTAAGTTTGGCCTGCTTGCAATTTGAATTGGATCTGCTTTTAACTCGATCTGAGCTTGAGTTGAAGTTGAGTTGAATTTGAGTGATTGGGGATAAAGGATTGCACTTCACGTTATTTAGGATGATGAAAACAGTGTTTAGCTCAGGGATGTCACTCAAGTGGCCGTTATCAATTCAAGGTTCAATCGAGCCTAAGATGACACCTCGAATAATTTTCAGGATGGCACTTAGGACTAAGGTGTTCATCACGTTATTAGCGTGTTTGTTCGCTTCGGCAAACGTGTTTGCCGTAGATCCGCAGAATCAAAGTGCGCCTTCGGATGTAATGGACGCTGAGATTGTTGCGCCAGTCGCTACCGAAGAGCCCGGTTATCAAGTGGTCGATGTGGGCGTGTTAGCCATCCGCGGTTATAAGGCGACCATCAACCGCTGGCAGCCGTTAATGGGTTGGCTTGAAACCCAAATTCCCAACATTTACTTTAGGTTGCATCCTCTCACCCTCGATGAGCTCGCTAAGGGCGTTGAAACCCAAGGGTTCGATTTTGTGATCACCAACCCTGGGCAATCCGTGATGCTGGCGCGGCAATATTCCCTCACTTGGTTGGCGACCCTGCGCAGTCCGTTAAATAATGGTGCGGCAATGCAAGTGGGTTCGGCGCTGGTGGTGCGCGCCGATTCACCCTATCACACCTTAAGTGATCTCAAGGGACGTCGACTCGGGATAGTGTCGAAAAATGCCTTTGGTGGTTACTTGACCTTAGTGTACGAAGCGCAGCTAAAAGGCATAGATTTGCCTCGCTTTGTGGGTGAGATCATTCCGCTGGGGTTCCCGCTAGATAATCTGTTGTATCAGTTAGAGGATCAAAAAAGTGGTAATGATGCGGCGAAAGACAATCGACTGGATGCAGCTGTGGTGCCTGTGTGTCAGCTTGAGCAGATGCAAACGGAAGGGCTGATTAATATCGGCCATTATCGGGTGCTGGATAACCAAACTCCGGTGGGATTTCATTGCCAAGTCTCGACTCGTCTCTATCCCAACTGGTCCATGGCGAAGACCAATCGCGCCTCGCAATCTCTAGCTAAAAGCGTGACTCAAGCGCTGTTGGCGCTGCCCGAAGATCACCTCGCCGCTAAGTCTTCCGATTCTGCGGGTTGGACCACGGCAGTGAGTCAGCTGGCGATCGATCAACTGCTCAAAGATCTCGACATGCATCCCTTACAAACACCTTGGTGGCAAAGGGCGTGGCAGTGGGTCAAGTTACATCAACAATGGGCTTGGTTTGTGCTGGCGATTCTGGTGCTGCTCAATGCGTACCATTTCTGGTTGGAGTATCGCTTTAGTCGTCGCGGTCGGGAGTTAATTAACACTCAGCGCCAGCTCAATGAAAACCGCGCGCTACTGGAACATGCCCAGCGCATTGCGATTGCTGGCGAACTTGGCGCGAGTCTCTCCCACGAACTGAATCAACCTTTGGCGGCGATTGGCCATTATTGTCATGGCGCCGAAGTGCGATTACAGCGGGGTACTAGCCCTGAGGAACTGCAATCGGTATTGACGCTGATCCAGCAGGAAGTCACGCGAGCCGACAGCATTATCAGCCGCTTACGCAACCTGTTGAAGAAACGGCCTGTATCGAAACAACCTTTGTATTTGCATGAGCTGGTCAATGATACTGTGCCGCTGCTCGCCTATGAGTTTGAACAACATCAGATAAACCTTGCCGTCAATGTGAATGGTGAACCCTATTTACAGTCCCTCGATGAAGTTGGCATGCAGCAGTTGTTGCTTAACTTGCTGAAAAATGCCTTTGACGCCTGCGTTCAGCGGTTAGAGCTTGAATCCAGTGGCACCGAACAGAGCATCACGCAAAAGCCATACACACCCACGATCGATATCGATCTTCGCTATCAAGAATGTACGCTCTTGCTGACAGTCACAGATAATGGCACAGGGTTAACCGAAGAGACCAGTCTGCTGATGCAAGCATTTTATTCCACTAAATCAGAGGGGTTAGGTTTAGGCTTAGTGATTTGCCGTGATATTGCCGAGAGCCATGGTGGTACGTTTAGCTTAGAAAGTGCTATGGGTGGCGGTTGCCAAGCGCAGGTGGCTATACCGCGTAAACCTGAACCCAATGGAGCACAATAATGAGTCTTGCCTTACCTGTGTATTTAATCGATGACGATGACTCAGTGCGTCGTTCTTTGCGTTTTATGCTTGAAAGTTATGGCCTTAAGATCACCGACTTTGATAGTGCCGAAGCCTTTTTTACCGCCGTAGACTTAACACTACCGGGTTGTGCGCTGGTCGATGTGCGAATGCCGGGTTTGAGTGGCCCACAGTTGCACCTTGAATTAGTGGCAAAAAATAGTCCGCTAGCGGTGATTTATCTCACTGGCCATGGCGATGTGCCAATGGCGGTAGATGCGCTTAAATTAGGTGCGGTGGATTTTTTCCAAAAGCCCGCCGATGGCGCTAAGTTAGCCGAAGCGGTCGTCAAAGCGTTGGAATATACCAAGGCGCATCATCAAGACAATCAGTATCTTGAGACTTATCAAGCGCTCACGCCAAGAGAGCGGGAAATACTCAACCTGATTGCCCAAGGCCTGAAAAACCAAGAGATCGCCGATAGTCTCTGTATTGCCATGCGCACGGTTGAGATCCACCGTGCAAATTTGATGAAAGGCATGCAAGTGGGATCGCTGGCGGAAATGATGCTGATCTACAGTCGGATTGCCGAACGCCTGCGTCTCGAATAAATCCGCTGGAATTTACCTTTTATCGCGCTAATTGCCGCTTTGTTAGCCGCCTATTTTGGTTAAGTTGTCGTATCATTGACCGTTTGATTTGAGCCTAGCTATAGGGTTATGTTTTTGCTGAGCAATGGGCTGAGATGTGAGCCAAGGCATTAGTGCAGCGCCGCTTAATTGCCAATACACCGCGATTGCCTTATTTTAGGGGCACTATTTTTAGGCCACGATTTTTAACATCACTTTTTAGTCACTTTTTTAAAGTGTTTATTTACAGTGACGATTTTAATGTCAGTGGCCCTCTTGGATTGTTTTCTCTTATTTGTGTAGAAGCTTCTGCAACTTAGATAAGACTCTCCTGTTTGCATAAGGAATGAAATGGCAAGCTTGATTCGTATTGTGCTGATTGATACGCACCTTCCGGGCGTGGTGGAACTCGCCCTCAATGGTCATACCAACATTTGTGGTACTAACGCCTCGGGTAAAACGACATTACAACGTCTAGTCCCTGTTTTTTATGGTGAATACCCAAGCCGCGTGGTGCCTTCGACCCGCGACAGTTTCGAGCGTTGGTATTTGCCACACGATTCAAGCTACATCATTTACGAATATCAAAAGGCCGATGGCTTACTGTATCAAGCCGTGTTGGCCTCGGCGGGTGATGGTAAGGGCGTTAACTATCGTTTTATCGCCAAAGGTTTTGAGCTAAGCGATTATATTAAATCGCAAAATGGCGACACTATTCTGTGCCACACCATGGCGGAATTAGGCCGTGATTTAAAACGTGCCGGTATCGCCACCACTAATTTGCTTAATACCCGTGAATATCGCGCCATTATTCAAAATGATCGCACCCTATTAAGCACGGGCAGCAACCGCAGCGAACTACGCGGTTATGCACGCCAATTTGCCCTGTGTGAGGGCGAGCATTCCCTGCGCCACATCGAAAAACTCGCTAAAGCGGTGCACTCCAAAGAAGGCAAGATGGAGACGGTCAAATCCATGATCGCCGCCATTTTAGAGGAAGATGGGGTTAATCCGCCCAGCTCACGTTTGAATCCGCAGCGCGTTGAAGCATGGATCCGTGAGAGCCAACTTATCCAAGGCTTTGAAGTCATTCGCCCTGAGTTTGAAAAACTCGAGCAAGAATTTAACCAACTGCTCAGCGCCGAACTGCGCTTATCAAGCTTGTCCCGTGGTTATCGTAACGATGAAACCTTAGAAGCCGATCGCCAAGATATTCAGCAAACCTTATCTAAAGAGCTGAATTTAAAGCTCAGATTGCTTGATGATGAATGGAAAGAGCAGCGCGATGAGCTCAACCTCGATTTATCTGCCGCCAAAGGTGATGTGGCCAAGTGCGAGTATGAACTCGATGCCATTGAAGATCAGCACAGCGCCTTTTTAGATGCCAACATAGAGCAAGCTAAGGCCGATCTCGAGATGCTGCCGAACTGGCGCACTGATGTTGAAAACCTAAGTGAACGCCATAAGCTGCAAACCGAGAAGCACCAAGATATTGAGGCGGCGTACAATGCCCGTCGCAGTAAGATTGGCGAGCAGTTAAACCGCGAGCTTGAAGGTTTGCATAGCGATCAAGATAAGCAGCGCGAAGCCCGCGATAAACAACGTGAAGTGGCGCGCACCGATATTGATGCCCTAGAGCTGCAATGGCGTAACCAAATGGATGCGGGCAAGGCTAGCTTTAGCGAGCAGGAATACCAATTCAAACTCACTGCCGCCGAGCTTAAATTACGTGTCGATGGCGTGACTTACACCGAAGAAGAAAAGTTAAGCCTAGCGATTTTCGACGAACGTATTCACCGCGCCGACGAAGAACAAGAAAGCTGCAATGCCAAGGTAGAGCGCTTAAGCAGCGATGAGCGCAAGCTCAGAGCCAAACGTGACCAAGCCAACGAAGCCTTGCGTATCGCCACCTTAAGGGTGAACGAGCGTCAAACTGCGCTCGATGAATTGCACCACATGCTGTTCCCGCAATCCCACACCCTATTGGAGTTTCTGCGTAAGGAAGCCCAAGGTTGGGAGCAAAGTTTAGGTAAAGTGATCGCGCCTGAACTACTGCATCGCACTGATTTACATCCCAGTTTAGTTAGCGAGTCGAGCGAAGCTTTCTTTGGCGTACATTTAGATCTTAAAGCGATCGATGTGCCTGAATATGCCGCCTCCGAGCAAGAGCTGCGGATTCGGTTAAGCAAAGCCGAAGAATCCCACACTAGCGCCCAAGAAATGCAGGCCGAGGCCGAATCTCAGCTGGTGGCCATTAATGGCGAGTTGGATAATCTTAGCCGTGAACTGACCTTTGCCCGCACGGCTTACAAAAATAGCCGTGACGATCTGCGTCGTCTGTTCGATGAAAAGCGCAGTGAGCAAGATAAAATCAACAAAGCATTGAGCGAGCGCAAAGCCCATGCGGGACAAAGACTGACTCAGCTGGATGGCGAGCTGAAACAGCTTAAACATCAGCACGAACTCTGGCTCGAAGAGCAAAAAGAGCAAGCGCTCGAAGCGCGCATGGAAAAACAAGCCTATTGGCAGGAAGTGATCGGCGCGCTCGACAATCAACTCGGCCAAATTAAAGCGACCATTGAAGGCCGCCGCGAAAGCGCCAAAATTGAGCAGAAAGCCTGCGAGACGTGGTACAAAAACGAGCTTAAATCCCGCGGTGTGGATGAGGATAATATCCTCAAACTCAAGCAACAAATTCGTGAGTTAGAAACCAAAATCAGCCGCGCTGAGCAGCGTCGTAGTGACGTACTGCGTTTCGATGATTGGTATCAACATACTTGGCTGATGCGCAAACCTAAACTGCAAACTCAGCTTGCCGATGTGAAGCGCGCGGTCTCGGAAATCGATCAACAGCTTAAGGCGAAAACTCAAGATGTTAAGACTCGCCGTCAACAACTCGAAACCGAGCGTAAAGCGTCCGATGCTGCGCAGGTTGAAGCCTCCGAAAACTTAACGAAGTTACGTGCAGTAATGCGTAAACTCGCCGAGCTTAAGTTGCCGACCAATAACGAAGAAGCCCAAGGCAGCCTAGGCGAGCGTCTGCGCCAAGGTGAAGACTTGCTGCTGAAACGCGATTATCTGATGGGGTCAGTGAAGCAATATGTGGAGCATTTCGACTCAGTAATCGCCAGTAAATCGGGTTCTAGTTTAGCTGAGTTTTGGGAGCATGCCCGCGAAGAATCGAGCTTTATCAACGATAAAGGTATTCGTCTGCTGGATTACCGCAAGTTAGTGCCACAACTTGGGCAATTGCTGAACGTGATAGTGCCTCAAGCTATAACAGGATTGCGTGATAATGGTCGAAGTTTTGGTGTTGATTTAACCGCGTTCTACGATGTATTAGCCGATATCGACCGTCGCATCGCGTCCCAAAGTGCACGCATTACCCGCGAAGTGGGCGAAGAGTTATTCCTCGAAGGCGTGTCTGAATCGGCTGTGCGTATTCGTTCGCGCATCAGCGAGTTGGAGTTCTGGCCCGAACTTGAGCAGTTCGTCAAAGCATATCAACACTGGAAAAACGACGGTTTTAATGGCTTGCCCGATGAGGATTACACCAACAGTATGCGCCGGGCCTTAGACATTATCGGCCGCGCCGCGTTAACGGGGGGCATCTCTAAGTTGCTGGAAATCGAGCTGCGCCTTAAAGAAGGTAACAGCGACTTAATTATCCGCACCGACAGACAGCTTAACGAATCCTCAAGCCACGGCATGGCGTATCTGATTTTGTGTAAGTTCCTGCTGGCATTCACGCGTTTGCTGCGTGGCCGCGCCGATGTGACCATTCACTGGCCAATTGATGAGCTGGGCACTTTGCACCATACCAACGTGAAGAAGATTTTCGATGCCTGCGAAAACAACAATATTTGTGTGCTGGGCGCCTTCCCGAACCCAGAGTCTGAGGTGCTGAACTTGTTCGCCAATCGTTACATTATCAACAAACAAACCAAGAAGTTGCAGGTGGTGAAGCCTAAGGTGAACCCAATTGCCGACATGTTGAATAAGCGTTTGTCGAAGGAGGCCATCTAATGAGTGATGCAACCCAAACCGTATTAGTTGGCACTGGCGCTTTGATTGAGTTGTTACTCAAGGGCGAGTTTATTTGCCGCACCACCAATGAAGAAGGCTGGCGCGCCCTTAAAAATAGCAGCACCCGCGAGCGGGTTGAAGCCTACTTAAACCAGATCAACCGTACCGTGGCGTCTGCCGCCGAAGGTGATGTGTTCTTCTGCGGTTACTTACAGTTAGGCGATGCCGAACGTAAAGTGATTTCATCGCAGTTTAAAGATATCTGTCAGGCATTGATCCCGCTGGTGGAATGGTTGGTATTAGTGCAAGAAGCCAGTGGCCAAGATGCGCCGCTGAGCGAAGGTGCGCCCGTGCGTTTAACCGAGCTGCAAAGCCGTATCGAAGACACGCCGGCGTTCCGTGAGCAGTTAGCCAAGCTCAGCCAATATCGTTTATTTGGCTCAACCAGCACTAACAGCGATGCGCAAATCAAATTAGTCTTCAAACGCTTAGTCGAACTCGGCTATTTAGTACGACCCAATGCGGAGAAGCAAATCTATATCGCCACGGGCAAGCTGGATTACCTGTATGAAGTCATTCGTTTTATCGATGAAACCGAAGGTTTAAGCCTAGAAGCGCAGGCAGAAACGGCGACCCAGCGGGATCTAATATAATGTTGGCACTGTTAAACCTAGGTAAAAGCTGCGACCAAGGAGGCCATGATGAGCAGTAACTTACATCAGGCGGGTGTGAAACTGCTCAAGCAGTTAGGTCGCCATGCTGACATCATTATGGACACCTATTTAGCGGGCTCTCTTAACGAGGATGCGCACGATCCAAGCGTGGTCGAAAAGCTTAAACAGGCAGGGATTTTATGGCGGCCAGAGCCAGATCAGGAGCTGCGGCTTAAGCGTTCTGTGCGAGCCTTGCTCGAAGAAGGCTTAAGTGACGAGCGCAATCGCCAAATCGACTCTAATGTCGGTTCGGCTTTAGCAACCATTAAAACCTTGGCCGACCATTACAAAGAAGCGCGTCACAGCTCAGATTACAGCGCTGCCGAAGCCTATTTGTCGGATTTGAGCGAGCATGTTTATAGCTTCGCCGACAGTCTGCGTTATTCGATTCGTGTGCTCTGGGGCAGGATCAACAACGAGTTCGGTTATGTCGGTACGATCAACGCAAAGATACGTGAAAATGAATTAGCCCAAAGCCAAGTCTCTGAATTGCTTAATGGCTTAGAGATGTTCCAGTTTAGTGAGCTTGGCGAAATCGCCGGCGATATCCGAGAGCTGCGCAAACTCTTAGTGACGACTTTGCAAGAAACCATGAGCGACTGCGCCCAGGAACTGAGCGTTGTGCAGGGGCGTTTACTCGAACTCTTAGGTCGCTTCAGGCAAATCCGTGGCCGTACCCGTTTGCTTAAGGGCTGGTTACTCTACACTGACTTGCATCCGGATTATCGTCCTGCGGACCATGTGTCCCACAAGGAAATCCCAAGTCTATTCAATCGCGCCGAAATCTTGCTCGCGCCTGCTGCAGTAGACGTGCACAACGCCAGCCAAGAACTGGAGTTGATGGGCATAGTCGCGCACATTAAAGCTATTAGTCGTCATCCCGTGATTGAAGCGGTGCGTGAGCGAGATGCGTCCGTGTCACTCACCCAAAGTGAAGACTTCGATGTACCAGATAATCCACTCAAACAAGCGGTGGATGAGTATTTCGTCGATGTGATTGAGTCTGGCCTGCGCCAATCTGCGCTGGAATATCTGGTGGATAAGGCATTGCCTTGGGAAGCCGAGAGCTGGATTTATCAAGTCATTGGCGGTTATGAAGGCCTACCCGATGAACATAAAGCTTACTTTGAGCTTGAGCCTTTGGGTGAGCCGCATCCCATTTATAGCGGTAACTTTATCATTCGCGATGTTGAGTTATGGTTAGCCTAGGCCAGCGACAACTGCAGCTGTTGGAGAAGGCTTTTATTAAGCGTTCTCCCAAGGTTAAGCTCACGGCTAACTGGCGCGCGATTTACCGCGAGTTAGAAGTGGGCGAGTTAGATGAGTCTGAAAAATATTTGTGCTTCGCACCCAAAGACTTTGATCTGTTAAGGCAAGGCGTGTTGGCGCTAATGGGACTTGATCTCAGGGATCTGGATTTCAATGTCGATCGCATGGCGATGTCCGCCAAAAGTCATAATGAGAAGCTCGCTAAGATCCGCCCAGAAGCCGAGTATGTGTTACTCAAGTTTCTGGGCTTTCAATCGCCACCTGTTGCAATCTCCGCTTTATCCTCGCTGCGTATTCCTTTGGATGAAGCACAAAAGCACTGTCGTGAATTTGATGCCGCAGCCATCTTAGTGGTTGAAAACTTGGATGTGTTTGATGTTATCCATCAAGCGCGTTTACCACAGGATTTAACCCATGTGATGATTATCTACCGTGGCAGCGGTCATCATTCACCGATTGGTGTGCGGCATTTTTTGCAAGCTATGGCAGGCGAGCTGCCGATTATCGCCTTTACCGACTTAGATCCCGCAGGGCTGCAAATCGCCCATACCTTAATGGGGGTGACCCATTGCCTTGTGCCGCAACTTGCGCTGACGGCTGCTGCCGAGTTGTTGTGCATTGGGCAAATTAATTCAACCTATGATTTCGACAAGCAAGCGAAACAGACCAAATATCTTCAGCATGCCGATTTAAAGCGTTGGCAAGAATTAGCTTTTTGGTTAACTCAACACAGTATTAGCATCAAACAGCAACACCTGCTAGCTCATGGGCTTGAACTAGTGTTAGTGCCATATATTTAGCTATCACGCATGCCATCTCTCTGCGTTAGTGTAATTATCTAGTTTTAAATTCTTTTATAAGTTGAATTTTAGTCATTAAGACTGAGGTTGATTTTCTAATTGTTTTTAATATGTTTGCATTGTGATTTATTGGTTTTCATTCTGTTTAAATATGCAGTTTTAAATAAGTCTTTAGTCTGCTCATTGATTGAGCATAATTATTATTTGTCATTTAAAATCAATTTATTACTAATTTTCCGTGATGCGGTTAGCTTAATTTAAGATGAAAAAGTGAAATTTATTCATTGAATTAACGGCTAGCATGTTTCACTATCCCCTGCCTAAGCCAAAAATGGATTGGCAATTGTGCTCATCATGGAAGATGAATAACAAAAAAACTACATTTCTGGGGAAACCACAAGCATGATGAAATCACTTTCGACGCGGATCTTTATAGGTCTGTTTGCGGGTCTTATTTTCGGCACAATAGTGCAGTACTTCTTAAACGATATCGGCTTCTTCTCGGACAATTTGGTCGAGCTTGCCGGCGGCGTTGGCACTATGTTCGTCAATATGATCATGATGCTAGTCGTGCCATTAGTGTTTGTGAGTATTGTTTGTGGTGTCTGTGAGCTGCAAGATCTCAAAAGTTTTGGCCGTTTAGGCGGTAAGACCTTCGGTTTTTACATCATCAATACCTTTGTCGCGATCGCGACGGCATTATTAGTCGTGCTGTTACTCGACCCTGGTAAAGGCGTCGATATGAGCAGCACAGACGGCGTGGCGATTACTGCGACTGAGCTGCCAAGTTTGATGGCACTGGTGATCGACATAGTCCCACGTAACCCTGTGGCGGCCTTTATGTCGGGCAATATGCTGCAAGTGATCTTTATGGCTTTAATGCTTGGCGGCGTGATCAAGTCACTCGGTGAGCATGTAGTTGGCGCAGTGCAAGGTTTTCAAACCGCGAATAAAATCATGATGAAGCTGATTTCTGTGGTCATGAGCCTAGCGCCCTACGGTGTGTTTGCCTTGATGTTCAAGCTCGGCGCGACTTTAGATGCTGGCGTGTTTATGAGCGTAGTTGAGTACATGGTGCTGATCCTCGCGCTGCTACTGCTGTGGATTTTTGTGGTTTACCCAATGGCTGTGGGCATATTTACCCCAATTTCGGCCAAAACTTTCCGCGAGAAGACCCAAGAGCAAGTACTATTTTCACTGTCGACCGCAAGCTCGAATGCGACTATCCCTGTGACTATGCGCACCTTAACCGAAAAGTTAGGTGTGAATCGCGCGGTAGCAGGCTTTGGTGTGCCACTCGGCGCGACCATGAATATGGGCGGTGTAGCGATTTATATCACTATTGCCATCTTCTTTGTCGCTAACGCCTTTGGTATGCCTATCACCTCTGATCAATTGCCTTCGCTGCTATTTAGTATATTCCTGCTCTCTGTCGGTGCCGGCGGTGTGCCTGGCGGCGGCATGGTGATGATAGGCGTGTTAATCCATCAAATGGGTTTACCGATAGAAGCCTTCGCCATAGTTGCAGCATTAGACCGCATTATCGATATGGTGCTGACCTCTTGTAACGTGGTAGGTGATGCTGCGGTATTGACCATAGTGGACCAAACCGAGAAAGTGCATCAGGTTGAACTAGCGAAGAGCTAATCTGGACGTTAAGTCATATGCTATAAATGCAAAAGCCACTGTCATCAGTGGCTTTTTGTTTTTACGATTTGATTAAATGCTGATTGAGGTGACTACTTGGCACAATCTTGTTTCAGTCTGACCACTGCATCGGCAAAGCCTACGGCAACTAGGTCTGCACTAGTGTATTTGCTAGAGCGAAAAGATACTGCTTCAAGGTGTATTTGTTGAGCCTGCAGTTCACCTAAACTTGCCCATAGATCTGGGTTGGCAGCGCCCCCACTACTAAAATTCATCAGTGAGCCAGTACCATGCAATTTCAGCTTAGTCTGTTCGCCACTGGTAATGATGAGTACGCTAGGATCACCATTAAATGCAAAGGACTCCGACATAGTGACATTAATGCTAGGTTGCAGATCGCCAACGGAGCAGGCCAAGGTTAATTTGAGATTTTTATCGATAAAATCGATGCTATGACTCTTCAGTGGTATTCCTTCTGCGTTTAGAGTTGAGGCCAAATCTTCCTTGGCATGGGCGTAGCCAATATGGCTGACGAGCATGAGAGCCAGTAACTGTGTTTTCACTTTACTACCTTGCGATTACAGGGATGGTTATTTACGGATAGATGCATTAGTGACAAGTTTGTCAAAAAGGTGGCGATTATAGATTTTTTTGACGCCTTTGGGTAAGTATTTTTAATGGATTTAAACCGTATGACTGATATCTAAATATTTAATGCAACAAGTTGAAAAATAGATATTACAAATCGCTGCATTAAGATTTAAATGAGTGCAGATTAATGAGTCAACAAGGTGAAATTAAGTTGATGTGTGTGGAATAACTAGTGTTAGTGGATTGCTTTAATTTTTTGGGTTTTGTCATTAAAAATGCCACTCAAAAGAGTGGCATTGCAATTTAGTAGAAGCGAATAAACTTTATATTTGCCTAGGTTTTACTTTTAAACTTTCCACAGTGTTAAAACCGTTAACGCTTAACTTATTCAGCGTGAAGCAACTACTTACCAGCGCGGGTCATTTTATCTAAATAGCCCATGGCAAAGGCTGACAACACGAAGGTGATGTGGATTAACAGATACCACATGATTTTGTCGTTATCGATATTCTTCACATCCATAAAGATTTTTAGTAGATGAATGGATGAAATCGCCACGATAGAAGCGGCGACTTTGTTTTTCAGTGAGCCAGAATCCAGTTTGCCAAGCCAGCTTAGCTTCTCACTGTCTTCGCCCACATCTAACTGTGAAACGAAGTTTTCATAGCCAGAAAACATCACCATCACAATCAGGCCGCCGACTAGAGTGATATCAATTAAGGACAGGGTGACCAGCACCAGATCGACTTCGGTTATCTCAAAAATAATCGGTAGAATATGGAAGATCTCTTGGAAGAATTTAATGCCTAAACCGATTAGGACTAGGCTTAATCCCAAGTAAATCGGCGCCATAATCCAGCGAGATGCATACATCAATTTTTCAAATATTTGTTCCATATTCCATTTAACCCTTAATCTAAAAATGCGGTAAAAAATCGAGTTGCCAATGACTAAAACAGTAACATAGCGCATTTTAGGCGCGCGATAGCCCTAGGGTAAAGCGTGAGTTATATGCTGTTATTGTGTTTGCGTCACCATTGTAGTCATCTAATCCCGATTTTGGGTATTAGCTGCGCCACAGGGATTAACTTACTTATGCCTTTGATATGTTTGATTGTCGCTTTTTTCAAGCTGATACCAAAGTAAATTCAGCAACAGAGGACCACGTTTTTACACTTTCTAGGACTTTGCTGAAAGAGGTGACATTTGTCATCGTCTATTGCTGACAACACACACTGCCGTGCTGGATTGTTAGCGTAGATACTTAAGCCATCTAAACAAGGAGGCTTAACCATGCAACACATATCATTGGATCAACAGTTAATCGAATACCGTCAACAACGTGCTTTGGCTATGCCCTTATCTGGCATGATAGTGTGGATCTTGCTGTTTGCACTAAGTTTTGTATTACCTCCTTCACAGTTGGTGATGGCGGTATTTATCGGTACTGGTTCTATTGTCTATTTAGCCATGGGCATTTCTCGGCTAACCGGTGAGAACATGTCGTTCAAGAAAAAGCATGAGCGTAATTGGTTTGATAACGTATTTTTGGCCGCAGTGGGCATGAGTATCCTGACCTTTGCAATCAGCATTCCATTCTTTATGGAAAATTATCTGGCATTGCCTTTCGCCCTTGCGGTGCAAACAGGTTTAATGTGGTTAGTCCACGGTGTTTTAGCGGCGCAAAAGGTGGCGATTGTACATGCGATTGTGCGCACTGTGGCTTGCGCGGCTGCTTTTATGTTGTGGCCTGAGTTGAGTTTTCAGCTTCAACCTTTGATTGTGGTGATATGTTATGGGTTTTCGATTCCACTAATGGAACGTCGTTGGAAGATTCAGCAAAATCTTTGTGTTGCGAGTTAGTGGTTTTTACTGTGAGTAATTGCGGCCTTCGGCCGAGGTCGGTTAAAGTCGTGGGGCTTCACCCCACACCCGATAATAATGCTGGTTTGTTTGGCGTTTGAATTGGCAAGGTTATCGCTGTGAGTATGTGAATTATTGCGGCCTTACGGCCGAGATAGGTCAAAGTCGTGGGGCTTCACCCCACACCCGACCAAGAGGGGATCAACAGCAATTCCCTCTTGGATCTCCTTTGCCGCCCCTAGCGAAGTTACATGCATTGGTCACTAGCCTTGGTCTTATGGATAAATTGCTATCGCTTCCGAAGGCAACGTCCCTATACCTACGAAAGCTAGCCGGTCATCCCTGACCGGACTCACGCAATTTATTCCAACGCCCTTCAGCAACTTCGCAGGGGAAGGTGAACTTCTGTGATATCGGTGTTGGCTCTAAATCCCAAAAGAGTTATGCCTGCCCAGATTCTATTTTCTTAATGGCCCAATAAGTTTCCCAATGTATTTTAGCTTGCCATAGCTCATAGGCCAAAAATGTCATAATAGTAGCGAACATCATTAATAAACCTTTTAATAGGTCTGTTTTGAAGCTATTAAATTCGAGATGTTGTGATGCTACAAATAAAGTGATGTTATTATTCTCTAGCATATCGCTGCTAACTATCCGTTTTAAAGCATTTAAATAACCGCTGTTTTCAAAGGCGAAACTACTTTTTTTGAAGTATTTGATATCACTATTTGATGTGTTTTTACACTTATTAACACTATCACTGATTAGCTTGTCTATTTTTTCACTTGGGTATTTTTCTGTTTTTTCAACCGAAAATGGGTAGTTGAAACCTGCCCAAAAATTGCCACTGCTATCAAGGCTAATAACGCAGAAGACATCTATCGCCTTGCTGTATCTTTGTGATGGACTTAATTGGATGTGTACTGATTTTTGCCCTGATAAATCAGCCGTTTTGACAGTGAAATATACAGGCATTCCTTTTTCTTTCCATTCGGTTGGACTATCTAGTTCTGATAACCTTGATAAACCAAATGAACTTAATAAAAAAGCAGATATTAATAAAAGTAACTGCAGTGAGAAAAGTGATAACCACATTGAATCTTTATATCTTGGCTTTTTAAATTCAATAAATGAAAATGGCTTTTTTATTAATCGAGTTGAGAGGTATGACACAAATCCAGAAATGCAGAATAGGCTTATAATCCCATTCCATTCAATGCTAGTTAGATAGGTT
Source organism: Shewanella sp. SP2S2-6 (assembly GCF_031931965.1). NCBI lineage: Bacteria > Pseudomonadati > Pseudomonadota > Gammaproteobacteria > Alteromonadales > Shewanellaceae > Shewanella > Shewanella sp. SP2S2-6. Next base: position 136,084 of record NZ_JAUOEQ010000005.1, read on the forward strand.
TGATAAAAGTGATTGTGACCAATTAACTCGGATAGATACTTTGTAAAGAATATAGATGATAAGAAAAATAATAGCGTAATACCGCTCATATGCAGTAGTACTGGTAATAAAAAGTACCTCAACTTAATTTTATAGGGCTTCATGTTCGCTGTAGTAGACAAAATTATGAGTATCCTAATTGATTTCGTTTAGATAACCCTATAATGGTTATCACAATCATTACAATGTAATGTGTAGGTCTCTTTAGCTTTAGTTATTTTCGTTTGTGTACTTTGACACTGTGGGCATGCTTGTTTCATTGGCGTGTTTTTGGTGCATTGATTGCATTTTATGTAGTAACCAAACTTACCGTACATTGGAGTGTAGTTTGTTGATTCTCCGCAATGTTTGCAGCAAAGAATGCTGTTTGTTGTTGGTTGCGTTATTGCTTGGTTCTTTGCTTCTGCCACTTTGTTAACGTCAAAGGAGGCAACAGGCTCTTTGACTTGTCGTGTTTCAGTGGGAGGTATTTCAGTTGTTGCTTGATATGGGTCTATATGTCGATCGATTAAGAATTTAGCAATTGAATTAAGTTCTTCTTGATTAAAATCTGGGCGGGTATCACTCATATTTATCAGTCGGAAGAATTTGCTTTTAAGATTCATGATCTTTTCAAGCTTCTCGACTAAAAATTCGGTTTTAACTAATTGCTCTGAAACTGCCGTAGGCATAGTTTCTCTGTTGATTACCGCGTCGCTTGAGACCGCGCATAAATGATCCCAGCAGCGCATACCGAAACCTTGTTGTTTTATCCCGAGTAACTTACCGAGTATTTCACTTCGATGCTGTTTTAGCATTTCTTTAAGCAGCGATTGTTGCAGTTCAACTTGCTTGATTGGTGATGGCATACCAAACCAGTTATTGCCGTGACTGCGAGTCCATTCGCCATGTTGGTTTACATCCACTTGACCTTTTATGCTTTTAGACTCAATTAAAACAAAACCATAGGGATAAATAATTAGGTGATCAATTTGCGCGGTTTCGTTGTTAAAGGTGAATCGAAAATCATTGATGACCAACACTTCTGGATGATCTTTGAAGGCGCGACGCAAATAGAAGGCAACATCCTGTTCTTGTTTTTGACCCGCGATAGCCTGTGGTGTTTGGGTATTTTGAAGTGTTTTGGTTTTTAGAATCATTTATCAACAGCGTCCATTCATAACTTGATAATAATCAGCCTCATAATACCCACTTTGCCATTGAAAGATAAAGACAAAAATCGCTAAACGTTAACGTAGCTCAAAGATGGGAAAGTACAAATCTTTGGGGAGTTACATCCAACACAGAAGTTACAGAAGTTCACTTTCCCCTGCGAAGTTGCTGAAGGGCGTTGAAGACTCTTTATTGAAAGGATGTCTGCGTAGCTTTCGGGGTACAGGATGTACCATCGGAAGCGTTAGCTATTTTCGAATAAGCACGAAGCCAGTATTCAATGCATGTAACTTCGCTAGGGGCGTCTTGGAGAATCCAAGGAGGACAGGACGAGCAGTCCTCCTTGGTCGGGTGTGGGTTGAAGAACCACGACTTTGATTCACCTCGGCCGTAAGGCCGCAATTACTCCGGCGGTAAAGCCGTATAAAACTCAAATGTCGCATTACGCGACAGCAAAAAAGCCACTGTGGTCAGTGGCTTTTGTCATAAAAATCAAAGCTTAAGCGATTGAGCTTACTCTATATTTGGCTCTTCGCTGTAATCTAATCCATGGTAGCTTAGGCAAGCGTCGACTTCGTTGCTGCTGCCTAAAATCACCGCAACACGTTGGTGAATTTGCGTTGGTTGAATATCCAGAATGGTTTCATAACCCGTTGAGGCTTTACCGCCGGCTTGTTCGACTAAAAAAGCCATTGGGTTGGCTTCGTACATCAAGCGCAGTTTGTAAGGCTTTTTCGGATCTTTATTGTCGGTTGGGTAAGTGAAAATACCGCCACGGGATAGCACGCGGTGTACATCGCCGACCATGGCAGCAATCCAGCGCATGTTAAAGGATTTTTCGCGTGGGCCTATTTTACCGAGCAGTAAATCGGCAATATAGGTCTGCATTGGCGCTTCCCAAAAACGTTGGTTCGACATGTTAATGGCAAACTCTTGGGTATCTGGGCTAATGCTCATGGCCGCGTTGGTCAGTAAAAATTCGTTGGTTTCTGGGTGTAGGGTAAAGAGTTGCACGCCTTGGCCTGTCGTGAGGGCGAGCATGGTTGATGGGCCGTAGAGCACATAACCTGCGGCTAACTGATTGCGGCCCGATTGCAAAAAGCTTGTTTCAGTTAACTCGCCAGCAGGGGCGGGCCCCTTTGTTGCTGGTAATATGGAGAAAATGGTGCCGACTAACGAGTTGATATCAATGTTAGATGAGCCATCGAGCGGGTCGAAACACACTAGATATTGGCCATTTGGGCTGACTTCAACCACATGATCTTCTTCTTCCGATGCCAAACCGCGCACTGTACCGTCAGCTTTTAATGCATCTTTGAGCAGGTCGTTGGTGATGATATCCAGTTTTTTCTGGGTCTCACCTTGGACGTTTTCTTGCTCAGTCGCGCCTAACACGCCTGCAAGCGCACCGTGGCGAACGGCATGGCTAATGGCTTTTGAGGTGTCGGCTAAGGTTAAAATTAGCTGGGAGAGGGAGTCGTTCACTGCCTGTGAGGTCAAGTGCTGGGCCAGAGTCTGCATGTTATGTCCTTTAGAGGTTCAACAATGAGGTCAATTTCGTTATTTGCCGCGAATGATAACTCAGTTAGTCGACAATTTCAGCGATGTTGCTGATGCTTTTAGCGAATATTAAGGCTTTTAGGGATTATTTGGATTGAGCTTGGCGCAAGGGCCTAATTTGTATCGGCATATTGCATGCTATTTCTATTTAGGGTTTGCCTCTGGCACAATGTCGGCTTGTTTTTAATCGCTGACATCTTAGGCGATTATGTTTCCAAGGAATAATAATGATTAAAAATAGGTTAACTTGGTTCCCTGCGTGCTCACTTAAGGTGCGCGCCGTTCCCCTACTGATAGCGAGCCAAATGGCCATGATTTCGACTGCTATGATTTCAACAACCACCCCAGCTTTGGCAATGGAAGGTGGCAAACTGCCACTGACGATTGAGCGAATGAATGCCTCACCTGCCTTAGCGGGCACCAGTCCCCGTGGCTTAAAATTGTCACCCGATGGGCTGCGGGTTACCTATCTTGCTGGCCGTAAAGATAATCAAAGTTTTTATGATCTCTGGCAGATGGATGTTAAAACTGGTGAGTCGAGCCTGCTATTAAACGCCGATAAACTCGCGACAAATGAATTATCCGATGAAGAAAAAGCCCGCCGCGAGCGCCAACGTATTTATGGCGAAGGCATTATGGAGTACTTCTGGGCCGATGATAGCCAAGCGCTATTAATTCCGGCCTCTGGCAATCTGTATTATTTTTCCCTCGTCGATAATAGCGTGACCCAATTGCTGATTGGCGAAGGGTTTGCCACAGATGCACGCTTATCGCCCAAGGGGCATTTTGTGTCTTTCGTGCGGGATCAAAATTTGTATGTGTTAGATCTGACGACGAAAAAACTCCAAGCTATGACGACCGATGGCGGCGGGGCAATTAAAAATGCCATGGCTGAGTTTGTCGCTCAAGAAGAAATGGATCGCATGACCGGTTACTGGTGGGCGCCCGATGAATCGGCTATCGCCTTCACCCGTATCGACGAATCTGCGGTCGAGCAAGTGACGCGCAATGAGATCTATGCCGATGGCATTGAACTTACCGAGCAGCGTTACCCAGCCGCAGGTAAAAACAACGTCGACATCGCATTAGGTGTGGTCACGCTAAAAGATAAGTCCATCAATTGGGTGAGCCTGCGCGAAGAGAATAGCAAAGACAAGAGCAAAGACATTTACCTGCCGCGTGTCGATTGGTTGCCCGATAGCAAACACTTGTCGTTCCAGTGGCAGAGCCGCGATCAACATCAGCTCGATTTGCAGTTAGTGGCGTTAGATGCACTGACTAAGCCAAAAACCTTAGTGAAAGAACGCAGTGATGCTTGGGTAAACCTCAATAACGATCTGCATTTCTTAAAACAGCAGTCTGCCTTTATTTGGGCGTCTGAGCGTGACGGCTTTAATCATCTATATCTTTTTGACTTAAAAGGCAAACTCAAAACGCAATTGACTAAGGGCGAGTGGGCTGTCGATGAGTTGGAATACATAGATGAAACCGCAGGCTGGGTGTATTTCACCGGCCGTAAAGACACGCCAATTGAAAAACAGCTTTATCGCGTGCCTTTAGCGGGCGGCAAGGTTGAGCGCGTGAGCAAGCAAGCGGGGATGCACAATCCTGTTTTCGCCGATAATCAGAGCGTATATCTGGATTATTTCAACAGCTTATCTCAGCCACCGCAAATCAGTTTACACGGTGACGAGGGCCAGCAACTGGCTTGGGTCGAGCAAAATGCGGTCAAGCAAGGTCATCCTTTATATGACTATGCGGGACTATGGCAAATCCCTGAATTCGGTGAACTGAAAGCCGAAGATGGCCAAGTGCTGCAAACTCGTTTATTCAAACCTGTGCCGTTTGATGTCAGCAAGAAATACCCTGTCGTTGTGCGGGTTTACGGTGGGCCGCACGCACAGTTAGTGACCAATAGCTGGAGTGAGCAGGACTATTTTACCCAGTATCTGGTGCAGCAAGGCTATGTAGTATTCCAGTTGGATAACCGTGGCAGTGCGCACAGAGGCACTCGGTTTGAGCAGGTGATTTACCGTCATTTGGGCGAAGCTGAAGTGAATGATCAAAAAGTGGGGGTGGATTATTTACGGAGTCTGCCCTTTGTCGATGCCGATAATGTGGCGATTTACGGCCACAGTTACGGTGGTTATATGGCCTTGATGAGTTTATTTAAGGCGCCGGATTACTTTAAAGCCGCGATTTCGGGCGCACCTGTGACCGACTGGCGCTTGTATGACACGCATTATACTGAGCGTTACTTAGGTCATCCTGAAGCAAATGAAAAGGGTTATGAAGCCAGCAGCGTGTTCCCTTACGTGAAAAACTATCACGCAGGTTTGTTGATGTATCACGGTATGGCCGACGATAACGTCTTGTTTGAAAACAGCACTCGGGTGTATAAGGCGTTGCAGGATGAAGGCAAGTTATTCCAGATGATCGACTATCCGGGATCTAAACATTCGATGCGCGGCGAGAAAGTGCGTAATCACTTATACCGCTCATTAGCGGATTTCCTCGATAGACAGCTGAAAAGCGCTAAGTAACAGACATAAAAAAACCAGATCCTAGGATCTGGTTTTTTTTGTGAATCGATGCTTATCGAATCAATCCTGTTGCTAATGCGGGTGTCGCTTAGCGGGCAATTAGCCTTCTAAGTTACCGCAAAAGCGATAGCCTTCACCGTGAATAGTCGCGATGATTTCTGGCGTATCTGGCAAGCTTTCGAAATGCTTGCGGATACGACGGATAGTCACGTCTACAGTACGATCGTGTGGCTTAAGTTCACGGCCAGTCATTTTCATCAGTAGATCGGCACGAGTCAAAATTTTGCCTGGGTTTTCAACAAAGTGCAGCATAGCGCGGAATTCGCTACGTGGCAGTTTGTAGGATTCACCCTGTGGGCTCACTAATGAACGGCTGTTGATCTCTAAGCTCCAATCGTTGAAGCGATAGTATTCTACTGAGCTCTTTTCTTCGACTTCGGCACCAGCGCTGTTGACGCGAGTCAGAAGGTTACGAGCACGAATCGTCAATTCACGTGGGTTGAACGGCTTGGTAATATAATCGTCCGCGCCAATTTCAAGTCCAAGGATTTTGTCGACTTCGTTGTCACGACCTGTCAGGAAGATCAGACCGATGTTGTTGATTTCACGTAGTTCACGTGCCAACAACAGGCCATTCTTGCCTGGCAAGTTAATGTCCATAACGACCAAGTTAATTTTGTTTTCCTGCATAGCCTTATGCATTTCTGCGCCATCATTGGCCTCAGTTACCACATACCCTTCTGCCTCGAAAATACTTCTCAGCGTGTTACGGGTAACGGCTTCATCTTCAACGATCAGAATGTGCGGATTTTGCATATTATTTACCTAAATTTTAATCAGTTTATACTAACCAATAAGAGCAACTTACTTCGGGCTCTTATATTCATAAAAGCGTTGATACTTCCTTGAACTGCTTTGTGCTCAAAAGGAAAATCTTTACGGTGACATCTATATCTGGATGTAGATTAAGTGCACGTTTAAGTGTAATACGAGAAAACGTAATCAGTACCAACTTCGATAAGCAATAGTTAGAATAAGTTCCTTAACTATTGTTTTTTTTAAATGTTTAAAAGACAAATCAAATGTAGAACACATTTTAAACAGATGCCCGGTCAGTTCACGTTACTTAAAGCGATATATGTAACAAACTGTATTGAACGATAAGCATCTTGCTCAATCTGTTTCAACTCACCAGTACGTACATTGTACTCGTTTTAGTCATTTGTTAACAAATGAAATGTTAACAAATTTTAGGTGAGTCGGGGTTTTTACCATGATATTTACTTTAGCTATTGATTAGTATAACTAATGTATTTGCCATTCCTGTGAGCCAGTTCACGCCTCTTTGGATTTTACAATCACTCTGCTACACTAGCTTGGGTTCATTTTTCGATTAGACTACCAATGGACAATACGACTCAAGATTTGTGGCAATGTTACCAAGCGCCGTTATTTTTGCTGACTCAAGCATTATCCTGTGATTTTTCCTTTGCTGTTATTACCGCTCATAATCCCGCTTCAAAGCTGCTTTCTCCCAGTCAAAACCGTTTACTCGATCGCCAACTTCTCCGTGAAATTGAATTACTCGGCAGTCCCTATCGTGCTTTAGTGGGCGCGGCGCCGGATTTATCCCACATGGAAAAAAGCTGGGCCGTGTTTATCGATAGAACGATGGCGCTGCAATTGGGGAAGAAATTTAATCAATACGCGATTTATGTGGTCGAACAAGGGGAGGTGAGCTTAGTGCCATGCACTTTGGCCGGACATGATGAAGTGTGTTTAGGCAAATTTAGTGATTATGTGCAGCTGGTATACGAGTTGCCCGATTTAAGCACTTAGTTGTTTTCAAAATATTTTATTTAAATTATTCATTTGTTATGAAATTAGCATTGACTTCATTAGGGGTTTATTGCTACTTTTTTCGTCCCTTTCCCTAGGAAAGGAACAGAAGAGGAGCGTTAACTAGGTAGTCGGTCAGAGGAGCACAAACTCCAGCGATGACTGATGAGGGAGATTAACGCCGAGGCATAGATATGGTTGTTGCATGTTTATGTCGGTCGCTCAGGCTGAATCCTGACGATTGTCACCTGTAATTGGTGGAGAGCTTCTGGTGACGATTGCTGTTTCCCTTCTTTTGGGGTGCGTTATCATTGAGCACCAGGCTCTTCGAACGAAGTTAGTTCGGAGTGTGATCATGTTAGTTAATCAATATTTTATTCAATCTGCGTTTATTTCTTGCCCTACGTGTTTCACGGAGGTGCGCTAATGTCCCTCGTTGTCGCAAAATTTGGTGGCACCTCAGTCGCCGACTATAACGCTATGAATCGCTGTGCCGACATAGTGTTAGCTAATCCTCATTGCCGTTTAGTCGTGGTCAGCGCATCGAGTGGCGTGACCAATCTGTTAGTTGAATTGACCCAAGAATCGATTAACGACGATGGTCGATTACAGCGATTAAAACAAATTGCCCAAATTCAATATGCGATTTTAGATAAGCTCGGTCGCCCTAACGATGTGGCCGCCGCATTAGATAAATTATTGAGTCGCATGTCAGTATTGAGTGACGCGCTCGCATCACAACGCAGCAAAGCGACCATGGATGAGTTGTTGTCCCTCGGTGAGCAATGTTCTTCGGCGTTGTTTTCGGCGGTGATCCGCGAGAAAGGTGTTAACTCTAGTGCCTTCGATGTGCGTCGAGTATTACGTACCGACAGCCATTTTGGCCGCGCCGAACCCCAAGTTGAGCAGATTGCGACTTTAGCTCGTGATTATCTACAGCCACAGTTAGCGGAACAAGTGATTGTCACACAAGGCTTTATCGGTGCCGATGAAGCAGGTCAAACGACCACATTAGGCCGCGGTGGTAGTGATTATTCTGCAGCCCTGTTAGCCGAAGCGTTACGCGCCTCAGCGGTCGAGATTTGGACCGATGTAGCGGGGATTTATACAACCGATCCGCGTCTTGCGCCCAATGCTTTTCCGATTGCCGAGATCAGCTTTAATGAAGCCGCCGAGATGGCGACCTTTGGTGCCAAGGTATTGCATCCTGCGACCATTCTTCCTGCTGTTCGTCAACAAATTCAAGTGTTTGTTGGTTCAAGTAAAGAGCCTGAAAAGGGCGGGACTTGGATCCGTCATCAAGTGGAAGATGCGCCCGTATTCCGCGCTGTGGCTTTGCGCCGCGATCAAACCCTGTTAAATCTTCACAGCTTGCAAATGTTGCATGCGCAGGGCTTTTTAGCGGAAACCTTTGCGACATTGGCGCGACATAAGATCAGTGTGGATTTAATTACCACCTCAGAAGTGAACGTGTCTCTAACCCTCGATAAAACCGGTTCAGATTCTAGCGGTCAAGGTCTGTTGAGTGAGGCATTGTTGCAAGAATTATCACAGCATTGCCGGGTGCGCGTCGAAGATGGATTAGCCTTAGTGGCGATTATCGGTAACCGCATTGCGACCACGCCGGGTATTTGTCGCCGTGTGTTTGAAGTGTTAGAACCACACAATGTGCGGATGATTTGCCAAGGCGCCAGCCCACATAATCTGTGTGTGTTAGTGGCAGAATCGGAAGCGGCGCAAGTGGTGAAATCGCTGCATCAAAATCTGTTCGAAGGCGCTTAATATGCTGCCGACAACATCGTCTCTGCAAATTGGCGAGCTTGCCGCAGGGCAAGCGCTTACCTTGCCTATTTACCATTTTAAGCCGAGCGACGATAAGGCGACTGGCCCCAAAGTGTATATTCAGGCCAATGTCCACGGCGCTGAAGTGCAAGGTAATGCGGTGATTTATCAGTTGATGAAGCAGCTTGAACTCTGTGACATCCGCGGTGAAATCACCTTAGTGCCATTGGCGAATCCACTCGGGATCAACCAAAAAAGTGGTGAGTTTACCCTCGGCCGATTTGACCCTATTACAGGCGCGAATTGGAATCGTGAGTATTTGAATCATGCAATCGATTTGCCGACTTGGTATAGCGAACATGCCAAGCTCAGTGATAACGAGCTGATCCAAGCTTATCGCAGTACTTTGGTTGAAGCCTGTCAGCAAAAGTTGCGGCATGAGTGGGGCATTACTACTGGCCATAGACTCGCGGTTAATCTGCAGATTATGGCCCACAGCGCGGATATAGTGCTCGATCTGCACACAGGTCCTAAGTCTTGTAAGCACTTGTATTGTCCTGAATATGACTTAGCTGCTGCGCAGTTTTTGTCGATCCCTTATACGCTTGTTATCCCCAACACCTTTGGTGGTGCCATGGATGAGGCGGCGTTTTGTCCTTGGTGGCAATTAAGTGATTTTGCAAAAGCGCAGGGGCGAGATTTAGCCGTTGCTGTGTCAGCGTTAACCTTAGAATTGGCGAGCCAAGAGCGCGTCTGTCTTGAGGATGCGTTGGTTGATGCCCAAGGGATTTTGGCGTATTTAAGCCACAGAGGTGTGATCGCTGAAACCGTTGCGCCCGCTAAAATGCAGCGCTTTGGTTGTTACCTTAAGGACTATAAAAAGTATCACGCGCCAAGTTCAGGGTTAGTGGAGTACCGCGCGCCAGTGGGTGAACCACTGGCTGCGGGACAGCCCTTAGTCAATTTACTGCGTATGGATTTATACGGTACGGCGGATGAGCTAAAAACGGTCAGTTTGCCCCAGGACTGCGTGCCGATTTTGCACTTTGCTTCGGCATCAGTGCACCAAGGGACAGAGCTTTATAAAGTCATGACTCATGTGTTTGAGTTGCCGACGACATAATCGCCCGCTTAGAGCATAAGCATTAGCTCATAACAATTAGCTTATCGGACTGAGAGAAAACAACGCCAATCCTAATCGATTGGCATTGTTGTTTTTAAGGTAGCTATAACCACTTAAATCGATAAAACAGCGCCATTTGTAGGGCGACGAGTGAGATTAATATGCCGCAGAAGGTGGCGAAGGCCCAAGTGTTGTCGGCGCCCGGTATGCCGCCAATATTGACCCCGAGTAAGCCGGTTAAAAAGCCTAATGGTAAGAAAATTGCCGACACTAAGGATAAGAAATATAAGCGTTTATTGAGCTGTTCCGATTGTTGGCTGAGTAATTCTTCCTGAGTCACATTTGCCCTGTCGCGCAGGGCATCGAGATCTTCAATGGTGCGGATAAGCTTATCGTTTGTTTCCCTGAGTTTAAGTCGCTCCGAATCGTTAAACAGACTAACTTGCTCGGAAATCATTTTTGAAAAGGCTTCACGCTGGGGCGCTAAATAACGGCGAATGGCGACAGTTTGGCGGCGCAGTTCGGCGATATCGGTGCGTAAGTCTTTTACATTGCCAGAGACAACGAGCTCTTCTAAATCAGAGAGTTGTTCTTCTAACTTATCGATGAACTCGACTTTACGGTTAGTGAGTCGCTCGCAGACAGCGACGATAAAGTCACCCGTAGTTGCAGGCCCATTGCCCTCAAGGATCAACTCGGCGACATCTTTGACCGACTGTAACTCGCGATCGCAGGTGGATATGATCCGCTGTTTATCGGCATAAATACGCACGGCCACCATGTCTTCGGGAGCCGAATTGGGGTTGAGGTTGACGCCGCGTAACGCGAGCAATATGCCTTCGCCGGCGATAACGGCGCGGGGGCGAGTATCTTGGGCGAGTAGGGCATCACTCTCGACCTTCGGCAGGCCGCTATTGAGTATCCAGTGGCGCGCCTTTTTATTGCGATAGCGAAGATGCAACCAGAGTAGGCCATCCTGCGGGTTCCATTTTTCAATTTGCTCTAGGCTTAAGGTAGAACCCGCTTGGGCGCCACTCAGCACTAAGCTGTAGATAAATCCTTCGTGCATATCGCATTCCATATCTCTTTCAAAATCATATAAACAAGCTAACTGATTTTGTCATGAAAATGAAGTCAGTACTTGTGCTTAACGGATAAGAGGCCAACGCCAATAGAGTTAAATCGGCTGTGCTGCGTGGGGCGAGCAACTTCGCCAAGGATAGGTTAAAATTAGCATTAGTAGGCTTAGAGCAAAGAGACAATAAAATGGAATACGAATTTCGGCGCAACAGTTTAACCGGCACTTTTCTGGCCAGCTTTAGCATGGATCATGAAGTGCTGGGGCAGTGGTTTACAGAAGAATTAGGGCCAGACTTAGCCAAAATTCAGCAAGTGTTGGGCATGATTAAAGACATTCAAACCGATAAACGCGGTGCATGGCGTCTCGTTGGTAATGATTTTACCTTAGAGTTAGAGCGTGAGCAGGCGCGGGTGTTTGCGAATACGTTAGGTTTCGAGCAAGAGTATGAATTAGAAGAGGCGATGTCACTCTATGATGCTGAATCTGAAGCCTATTGTGGCCTTGAGGATTTTGAGCAGGCGTTACTGAGTTGGCAGACATTTATCGAGAAAGGTCTGTAATCATCCATTTAAGTCCAGTTCGATTAAAAACATAAAGGCAATCATGGGATTGCCTTTATTGTTTGCGCTATACCTCGCTAAACTCAGGGATTAGTGATTAAGGTAGCGTACCGCCATTTCGGTTCTCGACTTGGCATTAGCTTTACGCAGTAGGTTTTTCACATGCACTTTGACTGTGCCTTCACTAATGTGTAAATGCTCTGAAATCATCCGATTACTTAAGCCTTCCGCCAGTTGCTCTAGAATTTGGAGCTCCCTTGGCGTCAAGCTCGAAATCCATTCTTGCTCATCGGTCGCATCTTTTAGCTCGTAGAGGTATTCCTCCACTTCATCACTGATAACTCTGTGGCCAAGCATGGCATTTTTGAGTTTTTCGAGCAGTAAATCGGGCTCAGTATCTTTGAGCAAATAGCCGTCGGCTCCTGCGCGTAATAAGCGGATCACATCCTGTTTGGCATCGGAAACTGTGAGTATCACTATGCGCGAGGTGACGCCCTCTTGGCGCATGGCATTGAGGGTATCTAGGCCTGTCATGCCTTTCATATTCAGATCGAGCAAAATAATGTCGGGTTCATCGGTGGCGACGGCGGTTAATGCGTCTAAACCGCCACCAGCTTCACCAAAAAGGCTGAAATCAGGATCTGAGGCAATGAGCTGGCAGATGCCTTTGCGTAACAGGGGATGGTCATCGACCACAAGTACGGAATAAGGTTTACCCATTTGAAGGCTCCTGTTGAGAGGGGAAAATAAGTGTTACTCGAGTGCCACTTGAACCTTTGCTTTGCTGCGCAAGGTCGAATGAATGGTTAGGCTTGAGTGCATCGTCTTGTTTATTGCATCCTTGCTCAATCGTGGTGGTCGTCGCTGCGTTAAATCGGCTTATTTCATTGTTGCTAAATACGACTTTACCTGAAAGTTTGCTGGCTCGCTCATGCATAATCCCTATGCCAAAGTGTTGATCTCGTTCTTTTAAGTGTCCAATACCTATGCCGTTATCACAAACATCGATATTGACCATGCCTTTATCATCTTTATAGCAATGGATATTGATGAGGCTGGCCTCGGCGTGTTTGATGGCGTTTAGAGTCGCTTCTCGCGTGATCTGCAGTATGTGAATATGCTGCTTTGCCTCTAACCATTGTGGTGCAAGTTTATAGTCTAAGGTGATCTTGATATTCGTCTTGGCTCTGAGCTGCTCGAGCATAGCCTCTAGGGCACTTTTTAGATCGGGTTCTTTAATTGTGAGTCTAAAGGTAGACAGCAATTCCCTGAGCTGCACATAGGCAGTGCTCACGCCTTCGTTGATTTCGGTTAATTGCGCCTCAACGATCGGGCTGCGGCAACTGCAATCTAAGTTTTTGCGTAATAAGCTAATTTGGATTTTGAGGAAGGACAGCACTTGCCCTAAGGAGTCGTGTAGCTCCCGTGCGATCACGCCGCGTTCCTCCATTAGCGCCAGTTGTTGTCTTTGCTCAGTGGCGTTGTGGATCACAATTGAGCGGGTCAACATAATCGCGAAATTATTAAATAGCGCGATATTCGGTGTTTGGTCGGCAATTAACTCTAAATAGCCTAAATTAGCCTGCTCAAATTGCAGTGGGAAACGGGTACTCTCTTGAGTCATATCTGGCCAGCCGCCATCGGCCTCAATCACTTCAAGCTCTTGCTCTGGATACTGGATAATGAGCCTAAGGTAGTCGAGTGACTCATAGCCTTTTAACTGATTTAGTGCCGCTTTGAGCGCTTTGTAATCGAGCTTATTTGCGTTTAATGTCAGTAGGTTATCGTATAAAAATGCCAGCTCATTGTTGGCCCGAGTGAGTGCTAAGGTTTTCTCTGCCACCTGCGACTCTAAATCGCCATAAAGCATAGCGAGTTCCTTGGCGGTTTTTTGCAGGGCATGGGTGAGCGCTGTAAGTTCGATATATTCGGTTTCGGGCATTTCGATTTCAAAATTGCCTTTAGAAATAGTATTCGCCGATTCCATAAGCTTTTGCAGTGGGATTACCACTTTCTTCTTAGTAAAACGCACCGCCACAAAGGCGATAATGAGCATGACGCTCAAGCCTAATATTTGGCTGGCGGCGAGGAGCCTGAGTTTAAAGGCGGCGTGGTGCTCCATCTCCAATACCAGTAAATCTATGGTGTCGACAAAGTCCTTGAGTGACGCCACATAGTCGCGGGAGTTTTCTTGCTCTATGTAGTATTTCATCACCAGCCATTTATCGATCACGAGCTGATATTGATCGGCAATCTTACGTGGACTAAACCAACTATCTGAAGGCTTTAAGGTATCGGAATAGAGGGTGTTTTCGAATTCGATGATTTTATCGAGCGCAGCATCACTGCCAGAGTTGGCGTAAAACATCAATCGATAGCTTTGCATCCGCAAAGAACCCGAGGCGTTAATCGCCTTAGCGTCGCCCAAGCTGTAAGACAAATTGATGATAGCAAAGGTCGATAAACTGCTAGAAAGCAGAATGAGTACTAACATTAATCCTAAGATTTTTGAGGTTAGACTGCCTCGTTTCATTAATCCGCTATTCATTTTAATGGCCGCTGTTATGGCACTTTGCAGTGGTTTTTACATTAGAAAATAATGTAATACATTAACAAAAGTATAGAAGTGTGAACAACAACACCTTTACATTTTGATCTAGCGCAAACTTCGACCTAGATACCCCCTAAGAGGTATATGTTTAGCGGGATTAAGTCACTAAGTTTGACCATGGAGATGTCGTGATTTACAACAATAATGCAACACGGAGATGAGATGATGAAGAAGATGACAGGTAAGTCCTTTGCACTAAGTGCACTGGTTGCCGCCAGCTTCATGGCGGCGGGCGCAATGGCGAGTGATAAAACTGAGCCTCGCAACGAAGTTTATAAAGACAAATTTGCTAATCAATACGCTAGCTGGCATGACACAGATAAAAGCACTGAGAATACCGATGTGTTAGCCTCGGACCCGAGCTTAGTCGTGCTGTGGGCAGGTTATGGTTTTGCGAAAGATTACAACGCACCACGTGGCCACATGTATGCCATTACGGATGTGCGTAACACTCTGCGTACTGGCGCACCTACCAACGCGGAAGATGGTCCAATGCCGATGGCTTGTTGGAGCTGTAAGAGCCCAGATGTGCCGCGTTTGATTGAAGAACAAGGCGAAGATGGTTACTTCAAAGGCAAATGGGCAAAAGGCGGCCCAGAAGTGGTGAACACCATAGGCTGCGGTGACTGCCATGAAAAAGGCACGCCAAAACTGCGTATATCCCGTCCCTTTGCTGAACGCGGTATGGAAGCATTAGGCACACCCTTTGCCAAAGCGTCTAAAAAAGACAAGCAATCAATGGTCTGTGGTCAGTGCCACGTTGAATACTACTTCGAGAAAAAAGAAGGCAGAAAAGGTTTCGTTAAATTCCCTTGGGATATGGGCACAACCGTTGAGCAAATGGAAACCTATTACGACGGTATTGAGTTCTCCGACTGGACGCATGCGCTGTCTAAAACCCCTATGTTAAAAGCGCAGCACCCTGGTTATGAAACTTGGAAACTCGGTGTTCATGGTAAGAACGATGTGAGCTGTGTTGATTGTCACATGCCAAAAGTGACTAACGACAAGGGTCGTAAGTACACAGATCATAAAGTGGGTAACCCATTTGATCGTTTTGAAGAAACCTGCGCGACGTGCCACAGCCAAAGTAAAGAGTTCTTAGTCGGCTTGACCAACGAACGTAAAGCGAAAGTAAAAGAGCTTAAAGGCCGCGCCGAAGCACAACTGGTGAAAGCGCACTTTGAAGCCGCAGCCGCTTGGAAAGCCGGTGCAACTGAAGCGGAAATGAAGCCTATTCTAACCGATATCCGTCATTCACAATGGCGTTGGGACTATGCGATTGCTTCACACGGCGCTGCTGCGCATGCCCCTGAAGAAGTCTTACGTATCCTAGGCACAGCGGTAGATAAAGCGGCAGATGCGCGGGTTAAATTAGCGCAATTGTTAGCGAAAAAAGGCATCACAGATCCTATCGCGATCCCTGATATTTCTACTAAAGCCAAGGCACAAGCCGCTTTAGGTATGGACATGGAAAAAATGAATGCAGAGAAAGAAGCATTTAAGAAAGACATGTTACCTAAGTGGGATGAAGAAGCGAAAAAACGCGAAGCCACTTATAAATAGTGTTTAACAACTTGTTTTTAACCTGAGCTAACCCCTCATGTAAGCAAAAGCCCTCGCTGACTCCGCGAGGGCTTTGAATGTCAACGTCATGCCTGAACCAAGGGCTGTTTACTTCATTAGAGCCAAGGAGTGAATTGCTATTTTATCAGTTTTAATAATGCCCTAAAGCGCTCGCCTTGGGCTTGATGTTGTAATTCAAATAATAGCGATTCCACGTTAGTTAATAAGGCGCCTCTGGTCGTCATCATCTGAATACCCAGTTGTTTATTCTCGGCACTGCGTGACGAAACGCCGTCTGCGACGAGATGCACCAAATATTGCTGTTCTATAAGGTCACAACAGGTTTGATAAACACACACATGGGTCTCAATGCCCGCCAGTATGACGTGTTTGCGATCCGTCTTAGTGAGTGCCTGCGCAAACTCTTCACAGTGCCAGCCGCTAAAATGTTGCTTGGCAATGGGGGAGCCGGTTTTCTCTAGCAAGGTTTGAAGCTCAGGACTGGTTGCTCCGAGCTTATCGGGTAGCTGTTCTAACCATAGTATAGGTATTTCAAATAATTGTGCACCTTGGATTAAGGTCTGTAGTTGTTGGTGCAGCTTGTCACTGTTATCCATGATTTGTGCAAGTTTTCCCTGCACATCGACGATAACGAGAACACATTCTTCGGGTTTTAACATCGGGCCTTCCTTCTGCGCTTGATGATTGTCTTAGTGATGATCTTCGCTTTTGTCTAAGAGCTTGTGCTGTGATGCTCAGATTTCATCTCGATTTACGCTTCCCCAGTAGACCCCAATTTAACCTTGTTACCAATAGGCCTAAGGTCGAATAGCTGTTGCACTTAAACTGCTCACTAAAAGAGTGCGTTGCACTTGTTTGTGCTCGATCATGGTGCATTTTTAACCTTTAAAAATAACCTTGTTTAGTTAAAGTTTAAAATAATCAGTAAGTTAAATTGTTGGCCTAATGATTGAATTACCTTTGATACAAATTAATAACAATCGCGTTTTTTTGGAGGTCAGGATGAAACTAGTCAGCGCTATCATCAAGCCATTTAAGTTGGATGATGTCCGTGAAGCTATCGCCGGAATAGGTATTGAAGGCATGACGGTGACCGAAGTTAAAGGTTTTGGCCGTCAAAAAGGGCACACAGAGCTGTATCGTGGCGCCGAGTATCAGGTGGATTTTTTGCCAAAAGTAAAACTAGAAATTGCCACTAAGGCTGAAAATCTCGACATGTTGATTGAGGCCATCACCACGGCGGCTCATACGGGGAAAATTGGCGACGGTAAGATCTTCGTCGTCGACTTAGAACATGCTATCCGTATCCGTACGGGTGAACTCGATACAGAAGCGCTATAAGGGGCTGATAATGGAAGAATTAACAAAACTAGGTGGCACAGTCACTGAACTACGCTTTGCACTCGATACCTTTTACTTTTTGATCTCAGGTGCTTTGGTAATGTGGATGGCAGCGGGATTTGCCATGTTAGAAGCGGGCTTAGTTCGCTCTAAAAACACCACTGAAATTTTAACTAAGAACGTGGTTTTGTACGCGATTGCCTGTGTGATGTACCTATTGGTTGGCTACAACATTATGTATGTCGATAACACTGAAGGAGGCTGGCTACCATCGATTGGTACCTTAATCGGTTCTCAATCATCGGATGCGAGCCATGCATTAGAATCTGACTTTTTCTTCCAAGTGGTGTTTGTGGCAACGGCGATGTCAATTGTCTCTGGCGCTGTGGCGGAACGGATGAAGTTATGGGCTTTCCTATTCTTCTCTGTGGTAATGACTGCAGTTATCTATCCAGTGGAAGGGTATTGGACTTGGGGCCAAGGTTTTATCGCAAAACTGGGCTTTGTGGACTTTGCCGGTAGCGGTATTGTGCACATGACTGGTGCGACTGCAGCGATTGCGGGGGTATTATTGCTTGGTGCACGTAAGGGTAAATATGGCCCTAACGGTCAAGTGAATCCTATCCCAGGCTCTAATTTGCCGATGGCAACCTTAGGTATGTTTATTCTGTGGATGGGCTGGTTTGGCTTCAACGGTGGCTCGCAATTAATGGTGTCGGATGCGGCGAATGCGAGCTCAGTGGCAAAAGTGTTCGTAAATACTAATACTGCGGCTGCATTTGGTGCTATCTCTGCGCTTATCGTGTGTAAGATGATTTGGGGTAAAGCGGATTTAACTATGATCCTCAACGGGATCCTAGCGGGCTTAGTGGCGATTACGGCAGATCCGCTATCACCTTCACTGTTAATGGCGGGCGTGATTGGTGTGGTTGCTGGTGGTTTAGTGGTGTTCTCTATTGTAGGCTTAGATCGCATTAAGATCGATGATCCAGTGGGCGCGATTTCAGTACACGGCGTGGCGGGTTTTCTTGGGTTAATGTGTGTGCCATTATCCAACGCTGATGCGACTATTACTGGGCAGTTGACCGGTGCAGCCTTCATCTTTACTTGGGTATTCTGTTCATCCTTTGTGGTCTGGTATGTGATTAAGAAAACCATGGGGATCCGTGTGACAGAGGAAGAAGAATACAATGGTATGGATGCGTCTGATTGCGGTATCGATGCCTACCCAGAGTTTGTTACGGTTAAAAATGCTGGCTAAGTAAACTGGCGAATGAATGGTGATTCAACTTGATGCCTAGCGTGGAACGAGGGATAGTAAAGCAGAGCTTAGGCTCTGCTTTTTTTATGGATCATCGCAATGGTTGAAGCTCAATTAGTTTAAGGGGGAAGGCATAAGTCGGTTGCCGAGTATTACTGTTACCTTGCAGCATTATTTACCTACACCATTTATCGCACGAATAAAGGAGTGAACTATGAGTTTAAATGCCACAGCTGTCGGTCAATTTACGCGACTCAGTCTTATCGTCATTTCTGGCTTGATATCAGTATCTACCTTAGCAGGAGAAGTCATCGTTAACCGCTCGAGTGAGTCAGTCGATGCCTTTGCTGTGCGCGATCAAGTGCTCAAGGATTTTGAGTGGCAGGAGTCGCTGCGTCGTCAGCAGCAGATCCAAATTCTGCAGGCTTTACCCTTAGGTTGTATTACTGTGATGAAGCCCTATCGCTATTTCACCTGTGGGGAACATAACTATCGGCCATACAATTACCAGCAGCGCGAGTTATACATAGAGGTTGATCGACCTTCGCAGTAGCTAACTTGCTAAATCACTTACAGTTATTTTTTAACGATACGATTGTCATTTTTTGTAACCATTTTATGTCGTCTTTTTCGCCATTTGTAATAAGCTCAAATAGGAGCTAATGGTGTGGGAGGACATATGTCGAAACTATTCCGAGCCGTATACCTGAGTGCCATCATGGGCACTGCACTCAGTCAGTTGTTTGCCTGTAGCTCGACGACCATCGAGCCTGATCCGTCTGATCTTGAATCGCTACTTGCCGATTCACTGTTTACCCCTGTTGCCGATATTCCTTCCGTTGCGGATATTTTTTATCTGCCGCCTGAGGTGGTAACAGATGTAAAGCGTAGCTATGACAAATATACTTTTTCCCATAATAACGCCATGTTAGCCAACGAATGGTTAGCCAGTTATATCAATGCCAGCCAAACCAATAGTGCTAAAATTGATTTTCGCTACCAAGATAACCTGACCCAAATTGCCCGTGAAACCTACGCCCAAAGGGCAGGGAATTGCATGTCCTTAGTGGTCATGACTTCTGCGTTGGCGGATATATTGAATGTGGGCGCTGAGTATCAAGATATCGCTATTGAACCCGTATGGGACAAGCAAGGGGATTTCTATTTAATCAATGGTCATGTGAACTTACGCTTACTTCCGCCCGAGAATTTACATTCAGTCTATGTGTCATCCGCAGCAATCTTAGTGGACTTCATGCCCGAGCGCGCCCTACGAGGGTATGGTAAGACCCGAGTGAATAAGCAAACCTTGATCAGCATGTTTTACAATAACATGGCGGCAGAGTCTTTAGTGAATGGCGATTTAGATAGGGCCTATGCCCTCATCAAAGCGGGTTTAAATGTCGGCCAGTTTGTCCCCTCACTCAATACGCTCGCCATTATTTATCGGCATAAAGGGGATGAGAAACGGGCCGAACAAGTGTATCGCTATGCGCTTAAGTTTGAGGCGAAAAATTTAACCACGCTTTATAACTTAGCTTTGATTTTAGGGGATCAGGGCAGGCTTGATGAATGGGCTGAAATCAATAAAGTGCTTGAATTAGCAAGGATACGTAATCCTTATTATTACTATGATATGGCGCAGCAAGCCTTTGAGGAGCATCAATACGATGAGGCTTTGGCTTGGTATCAAAGGGCGTTGGCTAAGGCCGATTATCGGCATGAATTCTTCTTCGGTTTATCAAAAACCTATTGGGCGCTGGGGGACGAAAAGCGTGCCAAACTGAATATGGAAAAAGCGCTGGCTTTGAGTCGCGATGATTCAGAGCGTCATCGTTATCAGAACAAGTTACAAGTCATGCTGCACCATTAGTATTGGCTAGCTCTTTAGCGTCCAGTTCTCTTGCATAGAGAGCTGGCATCAATTGCACTCACTCAAGCGTTTAGTCGTTAACACCTTAGCTGACAGGCATGGATAGCTCACTCGTACTTGCCGCAATCATTCCCCGCTTGCTTTTTATCCGCCATATTCGATTTTGTTCATTAAGGCTGTGAGTTAGCTGGCATATTTGAATTTTGATTTTTTTAAAATATATTAAAACAATAAGTTATATTTGATTTTTTGAAATGGAGACAACTTGGTTGCATTGGCGCTTGAGACTCGATAAATTGAACTCAGTATTGCAGTTGAGATCCCTTATCGCAGCGATAGAAATAGCCTAAAACACCAGAGTTGGAGCAGTAAAATTATGTATTACCAAAATGATGACGTTCGCATTAAAGAAGTAAAAGAGTTACTTCCTCCTATCGCGATTCTAGAACGATTTCCTGCTTCCGAAAAAGCCTCTGCGACTGTGTTTAATGCGCGAAATAGTATCCACAATATTCTGGCTAAATCTGATGATCGCCTCTTAGTGGTGATTGGGCCTTGTTCTATCCACGATCCCAAAGCGGCGTTGGAATATGGTCAACGTCTGGTTGCGCTGCGTGAGCGTTATAAGGATCAACTCGAAATCGTGATGCGAGTGTATTTTGAAAAGCCAAGAACCACAGTGGGTTGGAAGGGGCTTATCAACGATCCTTACATGGATAACAGCTTTAAACTCAACGATGGTTTACGCACTGCGCGTAAGTTATTGGTGGATTTGAACGACAGCGGCATGCCAACCGCGGGTGAGTTTCTTGATATGATCACCCCACAATATATGGCAGATTTAATGTGCTGGGGAGCCATTGGTGCCCGTACTACTGAATCACAAGTGCACAGAGAGTTAGCCTCGGGTCTTTCTTGTCCGGTCGGTTTTAAAAATGGGACCGATGGCACCATTAAAGTCGCTATCGATGCGATAGGTGCTGCCAATGCACCGCACCATTTTTTATCTGTGACTAAGTTGGGTCATTCGGCGATCGTTTCGACGAAAGGGAATCCTGATTGCCACATTATTTTACGTGGCGGCCGCGAGCCTAATTACAGTGCGCCGCATGTCGCTGAAATTAGCCAACAGTTATTAAAAGCTCAGCTTGCCGACAACATCATGATCGACTTTAGCCACGCCAATAGTAGTAAACAGTATCAACGACAGTTAGTGGTGGCTGAGGATGTGGCTGGCCAAGTGGCGACGGGCAATACTGCTATTTTTGGTGTTATGGTAGAAAGCCATTTAGTGGAAGGTCGTCAGGATTTAATTGAAGGTCAAGAGTTGTGTTATGGCCAGAGTATTACCGATGCGTGTATCGGTTGGGATGATACCGAGCGCCTGTTGGCCATTCTTAATCAGAGTATTATCGAACGCCGTCAGGTTTAATTGTCTGCTCGTGCGAACATAAACCGCAACTATACCTGAGTTAGTCGTTAACGTTCGCGGGTAAAGTAAAAACAAAGGCGCTATCCCGGCGCCTTTGTTTTATCTATTTATTGCTTATTTCAACAATGTATTCATTTGCTTTGGCTAAGCTACCAAAGGCGGCAATAAGGTTGTCTCTACCTTTATCTTGTATCTCTGGATTGCCTGATTCGATCATCATCCACACCCAAGTTTGGATCAGTGGTAATGGCGGGTATTGAACTTTAGCGGAATCCAACATAAAGCTTCCTTTGATCTTATTTAATTTGTTTGTCTTAATGTTCTCGCTAGAGCTTGGGCGTATGAATCGCAAAATCTAGCGCGTAGAGGTTAACAAATTCTATCGATTTGTATAACCGCCTCCATGGCATTTTGGGCAAAACTGCAAAAATAATCAACAGCAGTAAGGTTGAGCCAAGCCTTCCCCCATAGCCAACTTGTCTTCTGTTATACGGCGCAGAGGTCAAGTCAAACGCAAGCTATGGGTACTTATGTCAGCACAGAAATCAGTATAAATTCATTTCTTGTGAATATGCCAGTGTAATGCGTAAGTATGACGTTTTAGCTTTTAATAGGATCAGAATAGCAACGGATTGTGTCGTGAATAAGTCTATTTGTCTGTCAGGAAAATCTGATTGATTTTATTCAAGCTTTGCTCGTTTCGTTTAGCTTATGTCTGGTTTGTACTGTTACAATTAGCATAACTAATCCAAGGTTATCTCCTATGCGCCCAACGTTATATTTTGAAGGTCCAGTCGATAAGTTAAACTGGCACGTCATGAAGCTGCTTTGGCCTTACTTATTGGAATACAAAGGCCGTATTGTGCTGGCGATGTCATGCCTCATCATCGCTAAGCTGACCAGCGTGGCTTTGCCTTTTATTCTGAAGCATTTGGTCGACACCTTAGATGCCGATAAAACCGCGCAAGCCCTTAGTGTGCCCGTGGGATTAGTGTTGGCCTATGGTGCGATTCGTTTACTGACGGCTATTACGGGGGAGATCCGCGATACCTTGTTTGGTCGGGTGACTGAGCGGGCGATCCGCCGTTTAGGCTTAGCGGTATTCGACCATTTACACCGACTTGATCTCGATTTTCATCTAGAGCGCAAAACTGGCGGTCTATCCCGTGATATTGAGCGCGGCACCAGTGGCGTGAGTTTCCTCATGCGGTTTATGGTGTTCAACATAGTGCCGACCTTGCTCGAAATTGTCATGGTGATTGGCATTTTCTTCTATAACTACGGCATTGCGTTTGCGGCAATCACCTTTATTGCTGTGTTGGCCTACATCATATTCTCTGTGGTTGCGACTGAATGGCGCACTGAGTACGTACGTGATGCCGCCAAGGCTGACTCTTTATCAAATACGCGGGCGATTGATAGTTTGCTGAACTACGAAACCGTTAAGTATTTCAATAATGAGAAGTATGAGTCGCAGCGCTACGATCAAGCGCTAGAACAGTGGGAAGTCGCTAAACGTAAAAACCGCTTATCTTTGTTTGCGCTTAATGGCGGACAAGCTGTGATTATCGCTCTGGCGATGACAGCTATGATGGCGCTGGCGGCTTACCGAGTCACCTATGGCGATATGACCTTAGGTGATTTTGTGTTGATTAATGCGTTTATGATGCAGCTCTTTTTACCCCTTAACTTTTTAGGTTTCGTGTATCGCGAAATTCGCGGCGCCTTAGCCAATATTGAGCGTATGTTTAGCCTGCTCGATAAACATCCCATGATAGTCGACTCACCCCAAGCGCTCGATTTTCAGCCTACTAAGGGTGAGCTGGTATTTGAAAATGTGAATTTCAGCTACGACGAGCGGCAAATTCTGCGGGACGTGAGTTTTAAGGTCGCTGCCGGTAAAAAGGTTGCTGTAGTGGGCGATAGCGGCGCAGGTAAATCGACACTGATTAAATTGCTGTTTCGATTTTACGATGTGGACCAAGGCGCGATTAAAATCGATGGACAAGATATCCGTCATCTTACGCAAGATGCGTTGCGACGGGCCATAGCTATCGTGCCGCAAGATACAGTGCTGTTTAACGATTCATTAGTTGAGAACATACGTTATGGTCGCCCGGGCGCGACGGATGAAGAGGTGCGCAACGCGATTAAACTGGCGCACTTAGAGCAATTTATTGCATCGCTTGCCCTTGGTTGGGATACAAAGGTGGGTGAGCGCGGCTTAAAACTCTCTGGTGGAGAAAAACAGCGGGTCGCAATAGCGAGGGCCATTTTGAAGGGCTCACCCGTGCTGGTATTTGATGAGGCGACATCCTCGCTCGATAGTCGCTCCGAGCAAGCGATTTTGTCGGCACTGCGGGAAGTTGCTAAAGGGCACACTAGCCTTGTGGTGGCTCATAGATTATCTACTATTGTCGATGCTGACCAAATCGTCGTCTTGAGCCAAGGTGAAATTGTTGAGCAAGGCAATCACCAAACTTTACTGTTGGCAGATGGTCTATATGCCAAATTATGGCGAATACAAAATGAGCAACAACATACTCCTCTGAGCAGTTAATAGCGCAATACAGTTCAGTCTTTATTCAGCTTTGGCTCTCTATACTCAAATGCCAACACATCAATCGGAAGAGATCTGGCATGGAAAATATTGCACTGAGAGTTAACATTGAAGGCAAAGAAGAAAAAGTCGCCACTGATTGGGATGCCATCATGGCGACATTGAAAAAACGTGGTGTTGATTATGATTCGCTGCAACGTATTCATGCTGAATTGAATGCGGGTCTACTGGTGACGACTCGGTGCCTTACTTTGGCTAAGGTCAATCCAGAGATGGTACTTGCGGGTGTGATCCGCGATATGAACGTGCCGACAAGTGATTATATGATGAGCATGCGCTAGAGATCATAGACCATACGCTAGAAAATGCGTTAGAAAGCACGCGTTAGATGAGAATGTGGGAGGATAGAGGTGAGCTTCTATTCTCGATGCTCAAGGAAGAGTTATTTGCTCTAGAGCTACTCTAGATAAATGCGACTCTCGATAAATATTACCGAATTAAGCTACGCCGTTTAGCTTGCCAGCTTTCCAACCTTCGCATAAAAGATTCAATTTAGGCGCTGACTCATCGATCAAGGTGAGTCGAATGATCTGTCCTTCACGAAAACACACAAGCTCGCCTTCGATCTCAGTCAGGCGATTACAGCTCTTACAGCTCGTGCTTACAGTTTTACTGGCGGGCAGTTGGCTTACGAAGCTAGATTTCAAAGTGTTTCCTTAAGTTCAATTGTGGGTAAGGTATTTGAATAACGCCTCACCTCACGGATCTTACCTCTTTTGTGATACGCATTCAAATATACCTTATGTAAAACTCATATAGACAAAAGTTGTACTGGCTAATCACCGCAAGGGTTTGCGGCTATTTATCCATGTGCGAATAGAATTTGTCGAGTGAGATAGATAAACCGCTATCGAGCACAATTCGTACATGTGAAGGCTTAAGTTGTCTTGGCTCTGTCACACCGCAAGAGTGCGCGATTAGCCCTAAGTCATGGTGTAAATTATGATTATAGTTAGCGACCCGCGTCGATTTATCCCTAGGATTTAGCCCTTGTTGAAGTTTTGGATTGTGCGTAGTGATACCCGTTGGACAGGTATCTTTATTACATTGCAAGGCTTGAATACAGCCGAGGGCGAACATGTTGCCACGGGCCGATGCGATAAAGTCAGCACCTAATGCCAAAGCCCAAGCGACTCTAGATGGGACGATAAGTTTGCCCGAGGCGATGACTTTGATACGTTTACGCAAGCCTCGTTGGATCAAGATATTGACTAGGATAGGTAAGCTTTCTTTCAGCGGTAATCCGACATAATCCATTAACGGTTGCGGCGCTGCGCCCGTGCCGCCATCGGCGCTGTCTAAGGTGAAAAAGTCGGGGGCTGAGTCTTCGCCGCGGCGTTCAATTTCATCACATAAATCTTCCAGCCATTGTACATCACCGAGTACGGCTTTAATGCCAGTAGGTTTACCTGTAACTTCACGTACTCGTTCGACCATATCCAAAATGTCGTTCACTGACTTAAATTCGATATGGCCATTGGGGCTGATTGAGTCGTGTCCCTCAGGAATGCCGCGAATATGGGCAATTTCAGCATTCACTTTAATACCGGGTAAAATGCCACCTTTGCCTGGTTTTGCCCCTTGGCTCATTTTGATTTCGAACATTTTGACTTCTGGATGAATCGCTATCGCTTTCAGTTTTTCATCATCTAAATGCCCTTGTTCATTGCGAACGCCGTATTTGGCCGTTCCAATTTGAAAGACGAGATCGCAACCGCCTTTGAGATGATAAGGACTCAAGCCACCTTCACCCGTATTAAGCCAGCAACCCGCCTGCGCTGCGCCATGGGAAAGGGCGGTGATAGCTGGGCGCGATAGGGCGCCAAAACTCATGGCTGAAATATGGCAAATGGCTTGAGTGGTATAAGGTTGACGACAGTGAGTGCCAATCGTCAGCGGATGAATAGGAGTAATATCTTCATCTTGGGTCGGGAAGGCGGTATTCATAAACATGATAGTACCGGCAGTATCCAAGGGGCGAGTCGAACCAAAGGCTATGGTTCTATCAACATTTTTAGCGGCGCGGTAAACCCAGCTGCGTTCAGCACGGTTGAAGGGCAATTCTTCCCTGTCTTGGGCGAAAAAGTATTGCCTGAAAAACTCACCTTGTTTTTCGAACAGATATCGAAAACGACCAATCACGGGATAGTTATGCCTTACTGCTTGTTTAGTCTGCATTTTATCTGCGATATACATGTAAATAACGGCGAGTACTGCGAAGCCGATGACGATCAAAAATAGTCCTGAAAATAGATCGAGTCCCCACATAAACCAATTGAGTTCACTCATGTCATTTATCCTTATTCTTGTCCGTAACGGGTGGCGATCAAGCTCGCGGGTTGGCCATCATTGAGAGAGAGCAAAAACAGCTGGCTGTAGTCCTCTTCGCCGATTGTTTGGACCTCAGGTCCACCAAGGGCTTTGATGATTAATGGCACTGTGTTTGAATGACCAGCGATGAGCGTATTACCTCGTACCGCATGCACTTGTTCGACAATCAGCTGAATATGTTCTTCGATAGGTTTGGCTGCCTCGACTATCGTCACGGGCAAATGGCGAGCCTCGGCGATAGGCGCGAGTGTTTGCTGGGTTCGCAGGTATTGAGTCGCGATGAGTTGCGACAATGGCGTGCGGTTCAAGGCGGTGATCAGTGACGTTGCGCGCATTTCCCCCTTGGGCGATAACTGTGGGTCATTGGCTGGCGTGTCGGCTTTTTCGGCATGTCTGACTAAAATAATCAGCCTGTTTTCAGCATGGGCTTGGCTAATCGGGGCGAGGCTGAGGCAAGTTAAGATAATAAGACCGGTGAGCAAACTAAGGCGTTTGATATTGATGCTCGTATAGTGCTCAATAGTGCACTTAAGCATTTGTGTAAACACGTGAAAGCGGAAATGACTCAAATTGCGGCCTGCTGCCATGGTGTAACATCCTTTTCTATTGGCTTATCTCTAAGCTCGACGATAGTAATGATCTGCATGCGGGTGGATGGCGCTTTATGCACTTTATACAGAATAAACCCACTCAATTTATGCGGGCCTTATCATGACCTTGTGGTCACGATGGTACTTCAATTCTAAAAATTACTAAAGCTGGTTAAATTTTGGTCGATAATAAAGTCGACCCGAATTGAATGGATAGTCATCATGGAAATCAATAAACCCTCTCAAGTGCAAAGTACCCCTTTGCCGCAGAAAAAATATGCTGAAAATACGGCGCCTAAGGGTACCGAAGTGAGTGATTCGAAGGACGCGAAAACCACCGAAGTGACCTCGAAACAAACCGCGCAGCAAACGAGTAAGCAGCTGATGAATCAAGCGATTTTATCGGCACAGCAAGATGTGAATATCAAGTCAGGCGATCAGTCTATGGCTTTGCTTTATCGCGCTGCGATAGAGTCAATTAATAAAGAGTTAGCACCCACTATGGGCGAGAACGCGATTCAAACCGCTTACGATAATGGTGTTGATACTTCTCCAGAGGCTACAGCCGATCGTATCGTGAGTTTTGCGACGCAATTCTTTAGCATTCACCAGCAACAAAATTCGGGTATGAGCTTAGATGAGCAACTCGATAGTTTTATGGGGATTATTGGTGGTGCCATTGACAACGGTTTTAAAGAAGCGAAAGACATTCTGTCTGGCCTTAAAGTGTTGCAGGGGGATATTGCCGATGGTGTCGATAAAACCTATGGTTTAGTGCAAGAGGGACTACAGGCCTTTAGAGATAGTTTTAACAAGAAGACAGATGAGACACAATCGAGTGCCACTTAATGCTTTATTGTTTTCGGTTCTATCATCATAAGCCCCTTACATAAGGGGTTTTTGTTATGCGGAAAAAAGTCTATGCTGGAAGCCTATTTAACGTTTCGCTTGAGGGTAAGCTATGTGGACTAGGGGACAAGTTATAGAACGTATTGATTGGAGCGATAAGTTATTTTCATTGCGCATCGCCGCCGAGTTAGCCCCATTTATTCCTGGCCAGTTTATCAAGTTAAGTCAAATGCAAGATGATAAGCGTGTTGCCAGAGCATACTCCTTAGTCAATTCTCCCGACAAACCCTATGCCGAAGTGCTCGCAGTCGCGGTAGAGGACGGCCTGTTATCGCCGCAATTGCAAAACCTTGGCATAGGCGATGAAATTGAAATTACCTCAACCGCGACTGGTTTTATGACCTTAGCGGAAATTCCTAAGGGTGAACTCCAAGGCAAGCACTTATGGTTTTTGGCTACAGGTACTGCAGTAGGACCATTTTTGTCTATGCTCGATACCCATGAGCCTTGGGAGCGTTTCGAAAAAGTCGTACTTGTGTATGGCGTGCGCGAGGCGCAGGATTTGGCGTATCTTGATAAGCTGCGTGAGTTAGAGCGCACATACCCAGCACAGTTTACATTAGTCTTGAGTGTGACCCGTGAACCCTTTGCCGATGCGTTGCAGTGTCGTATACCCGAGGGCCTGGTCTCGGGTGAGATTGAAAAAAAGGCAGGAGTAACTTTAAGCGCTGCTGATTCCCAAGTTATGATTTGTGGCAATCCCGGAATGATCAATGGCGCGCAAAGCGCCTTACTCGATAAGGGATTAGTGAAGAATTTACGTCGTGCTCCCGGACAAATTACCGTAGAGAAATATTGGTGATCCCATTTTATAGGCGGTGAGAGCAAACTGTTCTCACCCCTTAATAGCCTTAGCGTTTAGTGCAAATAAAAGGAAATTTTTTGATGAAGTTGTTAAGTTCTCAAGCTTCACCCTATGCCCGTTGTGTTAGAGCCTTAATCCAGTATTTAGGGATTAACAATATCGAAGAGCTGCTAGTCAATCCCTTTGAAAACAGCGCTGAATTACTCGATGCTAACCCGTTAGGACAGATCCCTTGTCTTATCACTAACGATGGCGTGGCACTATTCGATAGCGAAGTGATTATGCGTTACCTAGATGCTGAGCTTGGCGATCGTAAGATGTTTGGCATCTCAAGTAATAACTGGGTGTTGGAGTGTCAGTATTCCTTGATAAAAGGCTTAATCGATAGCGCGGTAAAATTGCGCCAAGAGCAGATGCGTGAAGATGAAGGTGTGAGATCGGCTTTTTGGACGGCCCGTTTTGAACAAGCATTGCTGCGTGGACTTATGCAGGTTGAGCTGCAAACCGTGATCACCCAAGCCACGATTCAGGCACCGCAATTAGCCTTGATTTGCTTGCTTGATTATGTGGACTTTAGACATCCAGAGTTAGATTGGCGCAAGGTTGCCCCTGCGACGGCACTTTGGTTTAGTGAGATGCGTGATCTACCCGCATTTATTCAAACACGTCCCCAGTAACTGGATGAAGATGCTCAGCCGTCGGTTGCGCGTCTTCCCTTTGGTCTGTCACGGCGGTTTTGTTCTCCAAAAGCGCCGAATAAATCCCGCGTGACCCCGTATTCGACTCTGCGATCATTCCCTATTTGGCGTCTATCTTCATGGTGTTGATAGCGGCATTGGCAGTGGGTCATAGTGCATTCTTCCATCGGGATTTCCGGTGCATCCTTCGATAAAAAACGTTTTCCAGAGAATGTTTCAACCTGTTTACAGCAACTGCCGTCATTCACTATGCTTACGCTGTGAAAATGATGGGCTTGTGATGCATGCGGCTTAGTCCCGTCGGCGTGTTGATTGACAGCTTTCGCATAGTGTTTATGCCGCTTGTGGCCAGTGTTGAGTTTAAATAAGCCAAATAGCGCCACTGCGACTACGCCTAGCAGCAAAACAGTTAACATAACGCCTCCTAAAAGCATTTTAAGCAAATTAAGGTTCAGTTTAGTTTGATTTGAGATAATCACCAGTTTTGAGTTTAAACTCATTAAAAACAAAAATTTAAATAGACTATTGCCCTCCACTTATCTATCTATTACTCTTGCGCAACTGATAAGCATTATCATTAATGCAGCCATGTTCACACTCGCTGAACACGTCATCACTTTGGGGAGAAATCGGTAATGAAATGGGTAACTTGCGCAGCAGTCGTTGGGTTAATGTCGGTTGGGCATTCGGCGAATGCTGATGATAAATTAACAGTTTATTCTTATCGCCAAGCCTTCTTGGTGGAGCCTATCCTGACGCGTTTCACCGAAGAAACCGGCATAGGTGTGAATTTGGTTTTTGCAAAAGACGGCATTGCCGAGCGTCTCGCCCGTGAAGGTCGTTTATCCCCAGCAGATCTGGTGCTGACCTCTGATTTCTCACGTCTGGTTGAATTAGTCGATAAAGATCTGACTTCACCGGTTAAAAATACCCAACTCGAAAGCAATATTCCTGCTCAGTATCGCGACCCCGATGGCGAGTGGTATGCCCTGACTATGCGAGTGCGAAATCTCTACACGGCGAAAGATCGTTTAGGGCCGCAGCAAATTACCTATGAAGAACTCGCCGATCCTAAATACAAAGGCAAAATCTGTACCCGCAGCGGTAAGCATCCATACAACATAGCGTTAGTGGCATCTATGATTGCCCACCACGGCGAAGCTGAGGCGAAAACTTGGCTGGCAGGCGTGAAGAGTAACTTAGCGCGCAAGCCACAGGGTAACGATAGAGCCCAAGTGAAAGCGGTAAAAGAAGGCTTATGTGATATCGCCATCGGCAACAGCTATTATTACGGCAACATGATGCAAGACCCAGAGCAAAAAAGCTGGGCTGAAGCGGTGACGATTAACTTCCCGAACCAAGCCGATCGCGGTGCCCATGTGAACGTGTCTGGTATGGTATTAACCCGTCATGCACCGAATAAAGCCAATGCGATTAAATTGATGGAATTCTTATCCGCCGATGTGGCTCAAAAGGCTTATGCTGATGTGAATATGGAATATCCAGTGAAAGCCGATGTGGTACCTTCAACCTTAGTGGCTTCATGGGGCGAGTTTAAGTCGGATCAATTGCCTATTTTCAAACTGGCCGAATATCACCAAGCGGCGGTTAAGTTATTAGATGAAGTGCAGTTTGATCTCTAGCATTTTGCTTTAAGTGCGAGTGACAAATTGCAGATTAGGTTATCAGCGCCATTGATTGGTGCTGTGACTTTTTAAGGATTGACATGATTTTAGGATTAGCCAGAAGCTGGTCGCTTGCTGGTTATGCGGTCGCCACCATACTGGTATTGCCACTGATTGCGCTGATATTGCAGGCTTTGCAGCCTGACGAAGCCGTGTTTGGCCACCTGATGGCAACGGTTCTGCCGACTTATATCATCAACAGTTTATTGTTGATCTTTTGGGTGAGTTTGGGCGCGTTATTACTCGCGTTACCTTGTGCTTGGTTGATGGCTCGCTGTGAATTTGTCGGCAGGCGTTATTTGCAATGGGCACTATTATTGCCCCTCGCTATGCCGGGGTACATTGTTGCCTACGTTTACACCGATTTGCTCGATTATGCGGGGCCAGTGCAGCGTAGCTTGAGATCGATATTTGGCTGGAGTTCACCGCAGGATTATTTCTTCCCCGATATTCGCACCTTAGGCGGCGCGGCGTGCATGTTGTCGCTGGTGTTATTTCCCTATATTTATCTCTTGGCGCGTACCGCGTTTATGGAGCAATCCTTAAGTTTGGCCCATGCTTCACGCATTATGGGCTGTTCACCCTGGCAGAGTTTTTGGCGGCTTTCTTTGCCTATGGCAAGGCCTGCACTCGCGGTTGGCGTGGCTTTGGTGGCGATGGAAACCGCCGCCGATTTTGCGACGGTTAACTATTTTGCCGTGCCAACCTTAACCACGGCCGTATACGACACTTGGTTGGGTTATGGCAATCTGACCGCCGCTGCTAAGTTGTCGGCGATTATCTTGCTGGTGGTGTTTAGCCTGATTGGATTTGAGCGTTTCGCCCGCCGCAAACAGCAGTTATTCCAAAAGCAATCGCGCATCCAAGCCAGTGATTTGTATCGACTCTCGACAGTGCAAACCGCAGTTGCACTGAGCTTTTGTGCCACTCTGCTGCTATTAGCCTTTTTGTTTCCCTTTGGGATTCTATTGTCCTATGCCATTGGTTATTTTGAACAAAGCTGGGATGAGAGCTTTTGGCAGTTAAGCCTTAACAGTCTCAGCCTTGCGCTGATCACTAGCTTAATTTGTTGCTTAATCGCTTTGCTGCTCATGTTTGTACGCCGGATAAGCCCAAGACCCAGTGATGCCTTGCCCTCACGTTTAGCCTCGACGGGTTATGCCTTGCCCGGCACTGTGCTCGCTATCGGCGTATTAGTGCCGCTCACTATGCTCGATTTTGCGATTAATGATCTGGCGGATCTGCTTGGTTTAGACGGCCCAGGACTTATCCTGACGGGCAGCGTAGTAGCGTTGATTTTTGCCTTTTGCGTACGTTTTGTGGCAATTGCTATCGGCAGCGTTGAAAGCAGCTATAAACGCATCTCGCCATCGCTAGATATGGTGAGTCTGACTATGGGCCAAGGCCCACGGCAGTTGCTGCAAAGAGTGCATTTACCTCTACTTGGTAAGGGATTGTTTACGGGCGCGTTATTGGTGTTTATCGAAAGCATGAAGGAACTGCCTGCGGCATTATTACTGCGACCTATCGGCTTTGAAAACCTCGCAACCTATGTTTTCCAGTTTGTGTCCGATGAAAAACTTGAGCACGGCGCCTTAGCCGCGATTGTGATTGTGCTGGTGGGCTTAGTACCGCTGATTTATTTAAACCGTTCATTGGAGCACCACAGCTGATGACAAACACGCTCAAGCTTATGCAAGTTCATAGTGATTATCAGGGCCAGCAAGTACTCAAGGGTTTGAGTTTGACCCTCGGCCAAGGGGAAATCCTTGCGCTATTAGGTCCCAGCGGTTGCGGCAAGACCACACTGTTGCGTGCGGTTGCGGGCTTACAGGCGATTAGCCAAGGTGAAATCCAGATCAATGGCCGCGTAGTGAGTGGCGATAGCCAGTTTGTGCCTAGCGAACAGCGCGGAATCGGCATGATTTTCCAAGACTATGCGCTTTTCCCCCATTTAACTGTGGCGGAGAATATCCTTTTTGGCGTGGCTAAATTGTCGGCCGCCGAGCGCCAGGCACGGTTGGATGACATGCTAACCTTAGTCAAACTCGAAGGCTTAGCTCAGCGTTATCCCCATGAGTTATCTGGCGGTCAGCAGCAGCGCGTCTCGATTGCGCGGGCACTTGCCTATGAGCCGCAGTTATTACTGCTCGATGAGCCTTTTTCTAATATCGATGCCCAAGTGCGCTATGAGATGATGGCGGAAATTCGCAGTATTTTAAAACAGCGTAATGTCAGCGCGGTATTTGTTACCCACAGTAAGGATGAAGCCTTTGTATTTGCTGATACTTTGGCGATTTTTAATCAAGGCATTATAGTGCAGTATGGCAGCGCCGAAGCCTTATACGCCGCGCCCAATAGCCGTTATGTGGCGGACTTTTTAGGTAGCGGTAATTACTTACCCGCCGCAGTGCTCGATGGACACAGGGTTGCCACTCCAATCGGCCACTTAATCAGCCTCACACCATTAGGGTTGCCGAGCGAGTTCAGCGGTACGGTATTCTTGCGCCCGCAGCAATTGACGCTCAGCGCCGATGAGCAAGGTGTGGGCACGATCACAGAGCGGCGTTTCTTAGGCGCTTTTTGTCATTACTGGGTCAAAATTGAAGCCGCTTCCCATGCATATTATGTCGAAGTGCGAAGCCAAATGATGCAGCTCACTATCGGCCAAAAAGTCGGGGTAACGACAGAGCCGCACTCGCTGGTGCTATTTGAATCTTAGGCATATTAATATTGTGCAGAGCAAATCTAAGCGGTCAGGTATTTATGCCACGGCGATAAGCTATCACCAACGAAAGTACGACATTTTTGCTTACGTTTAACTTGGGCCTATGCGGTATTGGTTGGTGATATTTTCGACCATCCTTGTTACCTTAATTTCTCCAGAGTGGGAGGAATTATGATAAAAACAATAAAATCAATTTGTACCTTAGTGACAGTGGCGACGGCAATATCGTCTTCAGGAGTGATGGCCATGGATAGGATCACGGGTAAAGCCTTTGCGACGCGCTCAGAAGTGTATGCCACCCATGGAATGGCGGCGACCAGTCAGCCACTCGCCACGCAAGTCGCTATTGATATACTCAAGCAGGGCGGCAGTGCGGTCGATGCGGCGATTGCCGCCAATGCCATGCTAGGCTTAGTCGAACCAACGGGTTCGGGTGTTGGTGGTGACTTATTTGCCATCGTCTGGAGCGCGAAAGATCAACGCCTCTATGGCATTAACGCTTCGGGTCGCAGTCCAAAATCCTTAAGTTTAGAAAAGCTTAAATCCCTCGGCTTAGACTATTTACCGCCGCTTGGACCCTTGCCTGTTTCTGTGCCCGGCGCTGTGGATGGCTGGTATGAACTGCATAATAAGTTCGGCAAATTAGCGATGGCAGATAATCTTGCGCCCGCAATCCATTACGCCCGTGATGGTTTCCCTGTGTCCGAACTCATCGCCTATTACCTTGAGGGGAGTGGTAAAAAACTCGCTAAATTCCCCGGTTTTAAAGAAACCTATATGCCCAATGGCAAGATGCCAGCGGTGGGCGAAATCTTTAAAAACCCAGCGCTTGCTTATACCTATGAGAAGATTGCCAAGGGCGGCCGCGATGCTTTCTATAAAGGCGATATCGCCAAAAGTATCGATAAGTACATGAAATCTCAAGGTGGTTATTTAAGTTATGATGACTTAGCGAGCCATACTAGCGAATGGATAGATCCCGTTTCGGTGAACTACCGTGGTTACGATGTATGGGAACTGCCGCCCAATGGTCAAGGTATTGCAGCGCTGCAAATCCTAAAAACTATGGAACCCTTTAATGTGGCTGCTATGGGCTTTAATAGCCCCGAATATGTGCATTTATTTGTCGAAGCGAAAAAACTCGCCTTTGCCGACAGAGCTAAGTTCTATGCCGACATGGCCTTTAATAAAGTGCCGGTTAACGAGTTGATTTCGAAACAATACAATTATGATCGCGCTAAGTTAATCGATCCCAATAAAGCGGCCAAGAGTGTTGATGCGGGTAATCCAGCGTTGCAACATGGCGATACTGTGTACCTGACCACCGCCGACAAAGACGGCAACATGGTGTCACTCATTCAAAGTAACTACCGTGGTATGGGTTCAGGAATGACGCCGCCGGATCTCGGTTTTGTGCTGCAAGACCGTGGGCAAATGTTTGATTTAACTGAGGGGCGTTTTAATACCTACGCACCGGGCAAGCGTCCATTCCATACTATCATTCCCGCTTTTGTGACCAAAGACGGTAAACCTTGGCTTAGCTTTGGGGTGATGGGCGGCGCGACTCAACCACAAATGCACGCGCAGATTGTAATAAACCTGATTGATTTTAAAATGAACTTGCAAGAAGCGGGCGATGCCCCCAGAATTTTGCATATGGGTTCAACCGAGCCCACCGGCGAAGTGATGAATGATGGCGGCTATGTCAGTCTGGAATCGGGCTTCCCTGTGGAAACACGCCGCGAGCTTATCAAGAAAGGTCATGTGCTGCGTGACGGCCTTGGCGATTTTGGCGGCTATCAAGCTATTGGATTTAATGCTGAAACGGGCGTGTATCGTGCGGCTTCTGAGAGTCGTAAAGATGGTCATGCCGCGGGTTATTAACTTCAGCGCCACGCTAAGGTAAGCTTGAGGCAGAGTAAGCTCTGCTTCATTTATTCGATTAAACTGATTGACGAGACTTTTACAGTCTCGTCAATTTTTATATTTAGAGATCTTGGGCGCGATAACGCAGCGTAATGAGCATTATCATGATAAACCAGAACAAACTGTGCGTTAGTTAATGTCATTTTCAGGTAAAGTTGCGGATAATATTGCCGAAAATGAATTTAGAAAAAGGGTGATAACCAAATGGATATACAAAATATGCCGCGTGAACAGTTGGGTGTGTGTGCAGAGGGGAACTTACACAGTGTCTATTTGATGTTTAATGCCAATGACAATGTAGAGTCACAATTACGTCCCTGTCTTGCCAACGTTGCGCAGTATATTTATGAGCTGACAGATCAGTATTCTGACAGTGCATTCAATGGTTTTGTAGGGATTGGCGCTAACTATTGGGATAGCCTCTATCCTAATGCGCGTCCTGAAATGCTTAAGCCTTTCCCTGCGATGCAAGTCGGCAGCCGTGAAGCACCGGCCATTGAATATGATTTGTTCGTGCATATCCGCTGCGATCGTTACGATATTCTGCATTTAGTCGCTAATGAAATCAGCCAAATGTTTGAAGACTTAGTGGAACTAGTCGATGAAGAACGTGGCTTTCGATTTATGGATAGCCGCGATTTAACCGGCTTTGTCGATGGCACCGAAAACCCTAAGGGGCGTCACCGTCAGGAAGTCGCTCTGGTTGGCGATGAAGATCCTGAGTTTAGGGGCGGCAGCTATATTCACGTGCAAAAGTATGCCCATAACCTGAGTAAATGGCATAGATTACCGGTTAAAAAACAAGAAGATATTATCGGCCGAACTAAGCAAGATAATATCGAGTATGAGTCAGAAGATAAGCCACTGACTAGCCATATCAAGCGGGTGAATCTTAAAGATGAGAACGGTCAGTCGATGGAAATCCTGCGCCAGAGCATGCCTTATGGTTCGCTGAAGGAGCAGGGATTGATGTTTATCTCTAACTGCCGTACGCCGGAGCATTTTGAAAAGATGCTGCATAGCATGATGTTTGGTGATGGCGAAGGTAACCATGATCATTTGATGCATTTTACTAAGGCGATGACAGGCTCATCCTTCTTTGCCCCCGCATTGGATTTTATGCTGCAATTCGACGAATAAGCTTTCGATATCTGCGCAGATTCAGCATCAATTAAACGCACTTACGCTAACGGCTAAGTGCGTTTTTTATGCTAATGCGCAGGGAGCCATTTTTTGATATCGAGTTGCCATTGCTGGGCAGTGAAATCGATAAAGGCGCGCACCAGATTTTGCTGATAACTGCGGGACAAGTACACAGCCCACAGGGTTTGACCTGGCGTCGTAAAGTCGGGTAACACTTCTTTGAGCTGGCCGCTGGCAAGGTATTGATTAGCTAAGTCGCAGGGCAAGCGCACTATGCCATGTCCTCGCAGCGCCGCACTGACCAATACGCCCATGTCGTTAGCTTTAAGATTGCCGGTGACTTTTACATGCTCGGCTTGCAGCTCTTTCAGGAAAGGCCAATTTTGTTGCGCCGAGTGTATCAGGCAGTTGTGAGCCAGTAGATCTATGGGCTCGACAAGTGGTGTGTTGCTATCAAGGTAACTCGGCGCAGCGCAGATCACGGCATCTATGGTCATTAAACGGCGGGCAATCAAATTCTCATCGGGCTGCTCGGTGTAGCGCAGCGCCACATCGACTCGCTCATCCACCAATTGGGCAAAACTGTCTGACATCACCAGCTGA
This sequence comes from Shewanella sp. SP2S2-6, assembly GCF_031931965.1. Lineage (NCBI taxonomy): Bacteria > Pseudomonadati > Pseudomonadota > Gammaproteobacteria > Alteromonadales > Shewanellaceae > Shewanella > Shewanella sp. SP2S2-6. The sequence goes on from NZ_JAUOEQ010000005.1 coordinate 173,906, forward strand.
ATGCTGACCTTAGGGTGAATTTTAATAAAGCGGTCGACGACATCAAACAGACTGTGCTGTCCAAGGCCAATCGGTGTGGCGATACGAATACTGCCCACCAGTTCACTGTTATGGCTGTGGGCACGGCTTTCCATGGCGGCTACTTCACTTAAGATCCGCTGGCAAAATTGCAGCGCTTCTTCGCCTTGCAAGGTCAGGCTGACGCTGCGGGTGGTACGGTGTAGTAAGCGTAAACTCAACCACTGCTCTACTTCTTGAATATGGCGGGACACCTGTAGGCGGCTGAGGTCTAAATGCTCGGCAGCTTTGGTAAAGCTGCCACAGTTTGCCACTTCGACGAAACTGCGTATTGCGGCAATTTTATCCACATTAGTACCTCAAACTGAAACAATCATGCTCATTTATTGATGTTTATCACGGGAAACACTGCAAGTAAACTGGCTTCAATGTAAATCATCAGAGAGAGTTAACGAAATGAAAATCGCAATTTTAGGTGCAACAGGTTGGATTGGTGGTGCAATTTTAAAAGAAGCATTGAGCCGTGGGCACCAAGTAACAGCGCTAGTGCGTGATCCGAGTAAGTTATCCGCTACTGATGTGGCTGTGCATGCTGTGGATTTAGAGCAGCCATTAGTTGCGCAAACCTTTGCTGGCGTAGATGTTGTCATTGCCTCTGTTGGTGGCCGCGCACAACAAAATCATGGCCTAGTGGCGAGTACAGTTCAGCATTTACTGAATGTGCTGCCTAATGCTAAGGTGCCACGTTTATTGTGGGTTGGTGGTGCAGGGAGCTTAGAAGTGGCACCGGGCGTGACTCTGGTTTCTAGCCCCGATTTCCCCGCTGCATATAAAGATGAGGCGTTAGCTCAGGGTGAAGCTTTGCAGGTATTCCGTGCGGCGAAAACTGCAATCAATTGGACCTTTGTGAGCCCAGCCGCTGAGATTTATCCTGGCGAGAGTGAAGGTCCATATCGTCTTGGTGGCGACAGCTTCTTTACCGATGCCAATGGTCGCAGCCGCATTTCTGTTACGGATTACGCTAAAGCCATGTTAGATGAGGCCGAACAGGGCACTCACGCAAATCAGCGCATCAGTGTGGCTTACTGACCTTAGCGTATAAACATCAGTGCGCGAGAGATTGGCTTAAATGTGTAACGTAATCGGGACAATGGCCAAATAATCAGCGCAAGATTGGACAGAAATGCGTACGGATGAAATAGAACAGGTCAGCAAGCTGACCTGTTTTTTTATTCTGCGTAATTGAATAAAGATTTGATGGTTTCTAAGGTATCGGCGATATCTTGGATGCTCGATGGACAAATAAAGATAGTGTCATCACCGGCAATTGTGCCCAAAATGCCTTCTGGTTTACCGATAGAATCCAATAAACGGGCAATCAGCTGCGCAGCACCTGGGCTAGTTCGCACGACAATCATTGCTTGGTTATGATCGACGTCGAGTACCAAATTCTTCAGCGGGCTACCCGCGGTGGGTACGCCTAATTCGGCCGGTAAGCAATACACCATCTCTTGCTTAGCGTTGCGAGTCCGCACTGCGCCGAACTTGCTGAGCATGCGTGATACTTTTGATTGGTTAATATTACCAAAGCCTTCAGCTTGCAAGGCGGTGACGATTTCACTTTGAGAGCCAAAGCGCTCTTCTTTTAAAATCGACTTAAAAATTCTAACAAGGTCATCCTGATTCTTGGTCGTTTGCATAATATTATTATTCGTTATTCAAAAAAACAGGCCCATTTTGAATATTTTTAGAAAAATTGTCAACAAATAACCAGATTGGTTGAATAAAAATTCACTAACCCCCTGTGGTTAAGCGTTTGCTGGGGGCGTAAAAATACCAATTTGAGTAATTGTTCTACATTGCTTCTAACTTATTCCGGAATTCTTTTGTCCCACGACTAAGGGATAATTGAAATTGTTGTGACATTCCAGTAATGTGACGCCAACGTAAATTAGATCCATGTCACACATATCCGAGAAATAACGGAGATAACTATGAAAGTTGCTGTACTTGGTGCTGCTGGTGGTATCGGCCAGGCTCTTGCCCTACTGTTAAAAACTCAACTGCCTGCGGGTTCACATTTGTCTCTATATGATATCGCACCGGTTACTCCGGGTGTTGCGGTTGACTTGAGCCACATCCCGACTGCTGTTGAAATCAAAGGTTTTGCTGGTGAAGATCCAACGCCTGCCCTAGTGGGTGCTGACGTTGTTCTAATTTCTGCTGGTGTTGCGCGTAAGCCTGGTATGGATCGTTCAGATCTGTTCAATATCAATGCTGGTATCGTTCGCAACCTGATCGAAAAAGTAGCGGCAACTTGCCCTACGGCTTTGGTTGGCATTATCACTAACCCAGTCAACACTACTGTCGCTATCGCTGCAGAAGTGATGAAGAAAGCGGGTGTTTACGATAAGAACCGTCTGTTCGGTATCACGACATTAGACGTGATCCGTTCTGAAACCTTCATCGCCGAATTAAAAGGCCTGAACGTTGCTGACGTTAAAGTCAATGTGATCGGCGGCCACAGCGGCGTGACCATTCTGCCATTACTGTCTCAAGTTGAAGGCGCGACTTTCACTGATGAAGAAGTGGCAAGTCTGACTACTCGCATCCAAAACGCGGGTACAGAAGTGGTTGAAGCTAAAGCCGGTGGCGGTAGCGCGACTCTGTCTATGGGTCAAGCTGCTTGCCGTTTCGGTCTGTCTTTGGTTCGTGGTCTGCAAGGCGAAGCTAACATCGTTGAATGCGCCTATGTTGACGGCGGCAGCGAGCACGCAGAGTTCTTCGCACAACCTGTGCTGTTAGGCAAAAACGGTATTGAAAAAGTACTGCCTTACGGTGAAGTGAGTGCATTCGAAGCTAACGCTCGTGATTCTATGTTAGATACGCTGAAAGGCGATATCAAACTAGGCGTTGATTTCGTTAAATAATCTTTCGGATAATCTTTTTAGATTATGACGAATTAAAAACGGAGCCATTGAGCTCCGTTTTTTTATGCCTGCGTTTTACACTTTCTAAAGCTCATTCAGCGGCGTTTGGTGGGAATTTGGCAGTTATCGTCGCAGCGGGCTTTGCCCGTCAGTAAATAGGAGATGCGGTATCTGTGTTTAGCAAAGCGCAGGTAAGTCCAATCGGCGACAGTTTTTATCACGGGCAGGCGTAACAGTTGGATCCAAGCACGTGTGCCTGTCAGTGCCCACGCTTTACAGGTGACATCTAACCCGAGTAACACTTCGCCCGTTGCGGTTTCACCGTGAAGAATAGTATTGGCGTAGTCTTTATCGATATGGCTGAAACGTTCACTAAAGTCGGGTGCATTTAAATCCTCAAGCGCAATCAAGTTGTTGGGATCGCGTGCTTTCAGTTGACGCATTTCGGCGCTACATAATGGACAGTTACCATCATAAAAAATCCGCAGTTCCATCGGGTCCACCTCTGATGACTTGATCACAATACTTACTCTAAGCTCTTGGCTTGCGCACTTAAGCTTGGTTTTCTTCTAGCCTATACGCAGAATAAAGGGTTTTAGATCGCAGCTGATTTTAAATCAACGCTGATTTTAAATTGAATCCGCGCCTCATTTGGCTTTTTGTTAGGTTAAATTCAAATGAGTACAGTAACATCTTGGTTATTCATCAGCTTACCTTTAAGTGAACAAGGTAAAGCCTGAGCAATGACGAATCAAAAGGATAGGTATGACATCTCCCATCATAATCACAGGCGTGGGTAAACGCATAGGTTACGCCTTAGCCAAACATTTTCTAGCCCAAGGTCAGCAGGTGATTGGTACTTATCGCAGCCATTACGATAGCATTGATGAGCTGAACGCTTTAGGTGCGACTCTGTATCCCTGCGATTTTTATGACGATGCCCAAGTGCAATCCTTAATTGATGAGTTAGCTAAATTGCCGCAAATTCGCGCCATTATTCACAATGCTTCGGACTGGCTGCCTGATCCTGTTCTTACAAAGAATGAGCCTTTAAAGAGTACCACTTTTGCACCGAGCCAAGTGCTGCAGCGGATGATGCAAGTGCATGTGAGCGTGCCCTATCAGTTGAACTTGGCCTTAGAGGCGCAGCTACGTGCCGCTGCTGGCGATGAAATCGGCGGCAGTGATGTGATTCATATTACCGACTACGTGGCAGAGAAGGGCAGTCAGAAGCACATAGCTTACGCCGCCAGTAAAGCCGCGCTGCACAATTTGACGTTATCCTTTGCCGCCAAATTTGCGCCCGAGGTGAAAGTGAATTCGATTGCGCCGGCGATGATCCTATTTAATGTGGGTGATGACGCTGCCTATCAGCAAAAAACCTTAGCCAAAGCGCTGTTGCCGAAAGAGGCGGGAAATGAGGAGATTATCGAACTCGTGGACTACCTGCTTAATAGCCGCTACGTCACAGGTCGTTGCCATAATGTCGACGGCGGTCGCCAGTTAAAATAGTTATTTGATTTTTCGAGCAACAGCTAATGGCTTAAAACGTCAGTACGCGACTTGGGGTGATGATGAATGGCAAAGGCACATCCCAATGCTCGCAGGGTAAACTCACCACTTGCTGGCAGTCGTGGGCGTAACCCATAGGCAAAGGTTTACCTTTAAGCTGCCAGTTTGCCAGCGTCCTATCGTAATAACCGCCGCCCATGCCCATGCGATTCCCCATTAAATCAAACGCCACCAAGGGCGTGATAACCACATCTAGCTCAGTTACTGGGATAATGGCACGCACATCTAACTTAGGTTCTAAGATACCGAATTGATTCGCTTGCATAGGTGTGTCAGCACTGTAATGCAGGAATAACAGTTGCCCAGCATTGAAGGGATGCAACCTTGGCAGATAGGTGTGAATACCCAATTGCCACAGCGCAGCGATCAGCGGCGGCGTGGCGAGTTCGCCATCGTGGGTGAGATAAAGCGCCACATGTTGCGCATTTTGGGCCTGCAATGCATCGAGCATTCGTTGGCAGGCACTTAAGCTTGCTTGGGTTTGCTCGGTTTTTGAAAGGGATTTGCGGGCGGTGCGAATGCTTTTGCGTAACTGATTGCGGCTTTCTTGCGTATGAATGGCGATATTTGCCGCATGGCTGGCGACATCAGTCATTTCACCAACAGCAGCAACCTCTACGGCAAGGTGCGCCGTGTCGCTTTGGGTGTTCAAATGAGAAAGTTTGGAGGATATAGACATAAATTAAGATGCTCCCCAGAATGCCGCTACCGGTGTAGCCCTTGAACCGTAGGTTCAAGGCGGGTAAATGATTACCTCCTAAGGCTTCTCGGTACAAGCCGAGCATGCACAATGTCAGTAAAGCATTCACCCTGAGATAAAAATTATCGGCACAGGGACATTACCAGTTGGCATGCATCCCAGGGAGCAAAACGGTATTGAATCGCTAAAACATTGGTTTATGTTGATAAGCCAGTTTAGCCATTCACTGTGCGTCAGTCGGTTTAACTCAAATGGTGTTAAATCACCAAGGCGCACAGTTTAAATCTATTTAGTTGAACGCTCAACTAAGGCATTTTCGAGGGTCGACTGCAGCAAGCTGATCCTGTCGTCCATCTGTTGCATGTAATGCTTATTTTTTTGCTTTTCTTGGAACAACTCGTGTCCAATATTCAGCGCCGCCATAATGGCAATTTCTTCGCGGCTTAGGCTATTGGTTCGGGTTTTTAACGCTGTGAGTTGTTGTTCAACTCCCAATGCTACCGTACGTAAGGCATCCTCTTGACCTTTCGGGCAAGCGATAGAGTAGGTGCGCCCAAGTAGGGTAATTTCAACAGCACTGTTACTCATGTCGCGGGTGATCCTTTCGTTAGCCTCTTAGGGCGGACTATATAGGGCTGATATTAAAAGTGCAAGGTAAGCCGCAATTGGATTGGTCTTTGACGGCTTTGTTTGCTGTTTGTGTGAGCAGTTGGATAATTTTTTATCAGGGTGTGGCCGATTTCGCCATTATTGGGATTCAGTATTGGTTCAAGTCTTTATCTCTGCTAGCATTGCTGCTGGAAAAATCTTATTGGGATCTGATATGGCAACCCCTCCTTCGTTACGTATCGACAGCTTAAAACTCGCCTTAGATGCGGCTGAAATCGGCCAACATCCGGTAGAAGTTCACGGTGCTTTAGTCGGTTTAATCTGCGGTGGTGTAGAACAAACTGGCGACACTTGGATCAAGCCTCTATTCGACCTGATGAACGATGGTCAACCTTTACCTGCGCAGTTGCACCAATTAGTGTGTGATTTGTTTAATGATTCTGTCGCGCGTTTAGTGGATTTTGAATTTGGTTTCATGCCGCTATTGCCTGAAGAAGAAGAGCCGCTCAGCCAACGTGTTGAAGCCTTGTCCCTTTGGACCCAAAGCTTTTTGACTGGCATGGCGATTATTCAGCCGAAACTGAATCAAGCCTCGGCAGAAGTGCGTGAAGTGATCAAAGACTTGGCGGAAATTGCTCAAGTGGAATTTGATGTCGCCGACGATGAAGAATCTGAAGCTGCTTACACTGAACTACTCGAGTTTGTGCGCATCGCCGCCATTATGTGTTACTCGGAGTTTGGTCCTGAGATCCCGCTTGGCGAGACTGACGATACAGCGGTGGTGCATTAATTTACCGCGATTGTTTAGCGCTTAAGTTTAGCGCTTAGGTTTAATGCTTAATAAGTTAACGCAGTAGTGGCTTCATTTGATATCAAAGGCGGGCAAACCTGCCTTTGAATCTATAGCACTGGTGTTTTTGAGTGCATAGCACTGATGTTTACATCTTTTATGTTTACATGCCTCAGTGCCATGCCAAAGCTTGAATGAGATCCCCATGACGGCCACAAATCACATGGATACTTCAGTTCAACACGTCGACATCGCGATTGTAGGCGGTGCGATGGCGGGGGCGACTCTCGCGTTGGCTCTCGCGCGTCTTTCTTTATCCGCAGCTAGGCCGCTTTCTATCGCCTTAATCGAGGCGCACCTTCCCGATAAACAACATCCCGGATTCGATGCTCGCTCCATCGCTATCGCTCATGGTTCTATTTTCGAATTATCCCGTCTAGGTCTCTGGCCAAAGCTCGCCCATTTGGGCACTGCGATTGAAAATATCCATGTGTCGGATCGCGGCCACTTTGGCATGACAGAACTCAATGCGGCGCAGTTTCATTTAGATGCCCTAGGCCAAGTGGTTGAGCTTGAACGAGTTGGCCAAGTGCTGTTTAACGAGTTGAACAAGAGCGAGGTAAAACTCTATTGCCCCGCCAAGCTTGCCCAAGTGGAACCCGCCATAGAAGGCCACACCTTAGTGCTCGACACGGGCGATCGCCTTCAAGCAAAACTCGTGGTCGCCGCCGATGGACTGCAATCCAAAGTGCGCAGCAGTTTTGCTTTGCCCGTGACCCAAGTGGCCTTCGAGCAAACCGCGATTATTGCCAATATTCAAACCGACAAGCCGCATCAACATTGGGCCTATGAGCGTTTTACCCAAACGGGTCCCTTAGCGTTATTGCCTATGGGCGATAGCCAAGGTCAACCTCGCTTATCACTGGTGTGGGCGCTCGATGATGCACGGGCTAAACAGATGCAAACCGCGCCTAAAGCGGAATTTTTAGCGGCGCTGCAACAGGCCTTTGGTTATCGAGCAGGCACGTTTATCGATGTCAGCGCGCGCCATGCGTATCCGCTTAATTTGTCCTATATGCCAAGGCCAATCCATCACAGATGTGTATTTATCGGCAATGCCGCGCAGACACTGCATCCTATTGCGGGGCAAGGCTTTAATTTAGGCCTGCGGGATGTAGTGAGCTTACTTGAGGTGCTCAAAACGGCGCTAGATCAGGGTGATGATATTGGCTCCGCCGCCGTGACCCATGCTTATCTCAATGCCCGTGAGCACGACAGAAACAGCACTATCCGCAATATCGAATTTTTAGTCCGTGGCTTTTCAAACCAATACTGGCCGATGGCGCTGGGTCGTAACTTAGGCTTGCGCTTATTATCTTGGTTTCCGCCACTTAAAACCCCCGTTGCTCAAAAGGCGATGGGCTGGAAATAACTCGCTTTTCATTACTGGTATCGCAACGCGAAAAGGATGTACCCATGTTAAGTTCACAAGCCTATGACATCGCCATTGTGGGTGGCGGCATGGTGGGACTCGCCACCGCGATTGGATTGGCGCAGGCCAATCTTAATATCGTCGTTATCGATGCGGGCCACACGGATGCCGTTGTCGGCGAGCCGCGTTTACGGGTGAGCGCCATCAATAAGGCGAGTCAGCGCTTGTTAGAAAACTTAGGTGCATGGACTTATTTAGACACTTCCCGCGCCACGCCTTATCAAAAAATGGCGGTGTGGGATAAAGACGGTTTCGGCAAAATTGCCTTTGACGCCAACAGCATCAGCGAAACCAGTCTCGGCGCGATTATCGAAAACGATGCCATTAGCTTTGCGCTGGCCAAACGCGTCGCTGAGTTTGACAATATCACTCATATTGAAAACCAACGCTTAGAACGCATTGCCTTTGGCGAGCGCGAAGCTTGGCTGACCCTCGCCAATGGCGACAACGTGAGTGCTGCCTTGGTAATCGCTGCCGATGGCGCTAATTCTTGGGTGCGTGAGCAATGTAAGATCCCGCTGACCTTTTGGGATTACGGCCACCACGCAATCGTCGCGACGATCCGCACCGAAATGCCGCACCTTGCCACCGCCCGCCAAGTGTTTTTAAAGGACGGCCCGTTAGCATTTTTACCTTTGTATGAAGACAATCTCTGCTCCATCGTTTGGTCGGTGCCGCCTGAGCGCGCCAATGAATTATTGGCAATGGATAAAGTGCAATTTGAGCGCAACTTAACCGCGGCGTTCGATGGTCGTTTAGGGATTTGCCAGCTGGAAAGCGAGCGCCAAGCCTTCCCATTACGGATGCGCTACGCCCGCCATTTTGCCCGCCACCGTTTAGTGTTGGCAGGCGACGCCGCCCACACTATCCATCCACTGGCGGGCCAAGGGGTTAACCTCGGCTTTTTAGATGCGGCCAGCATCATCGAAGTCATCAGTGAATTACAGCAAGCGGGTAAGGATATCGGTGATTATGCCGAGCTGCGCGCCCTAGAGCGTTGGCGTAAAGCCGATGCAATGGAGATGATTGCGGCGATGGAAGGCTTTAAACGCTTATTCGAAGGGACGAATCCGCTGAAAAAAGCGATCCGCGATCTGGGCTTAAATCTGGTTGATAATGTCGCTGGGCTGAAAACAGTGTTCATACAACAGGCCATGGGCAATAAGTCGGCGCTGCCTAAGTTATGTCGTTAGCCTCGGTTGCGCTAATGTGATCAGAATTGCCGCTAATATCAGCATATTGACTGCAAGCTGCGCAAATCTGGTCTTCGCATGTAAAAAAATTACATGTTAAAGATGAGAAAATCTAATGACACTGACTTCGGATTAGAAAAATCTCCTGTATACAAATTTGTGACGCAAGGTATAATTTCGCCGCATTTTAGACCCTAGTATCTACACCCTACACTAGGCAGAGACCTGAAAAAGGCCGCAAAAAAGGGATAACAATGGCTAACAAAACTATTCTGTTTAACAAGCACTTAGAATCAAACGCTAAGATGGTCGACTTCCACGGTTGGGACATGCCTCTCAACTATGGTTCACAAATCGAAGAACACAATGCCGTGCGTCAAGACGCGGGTATGTTCGACGTTTCCCACATGACTGTGGTTGATGTGATAGGTAACGACGCTTGTGCATTTCTGCGTAAGTTGCTGGCAAACGATGTGGCTAAGCTTAAAGTTCCAGGTAAAGCCTTATACGGCGGCATGTTAGACGAAAATGCTGGCGTCATCGACGACCTCATCACTTACTACCTCACTGACACTAACTACCGCGTGGTAGTGAACTCAGCGACCCGCGAAAAAGATCTCGCTTGGATCGCCAAGCAATCCCAAGGTTTTGATGTCACTGTGACTGAGCGTCCAGAACTGGCGATGATCGCCGTTCAAGGTCCTAACGCTAAAGCGAAAGCCGCTGCCGTGCTCAGTGTCGAGCAAAACGCCGCCATCGAAGGCATGAAACCTTTCTTCGGCAAGCAAGCCGGTTCTCTGTTTATTGCGACAACGGGTTACACAGGCGAAGCGGGCTACGAAATTATCGTCCCAGAAGATGAAGCCCAAGCCATGTGGCAAGCATTGTTAGAGCAAGGGGTTAAACCTTGTGGTCTCGGTGCCCGTGACACTCTGCGTCTCGAAGCCGGTATGAATCTCTACGGCTTAGACATGGACGAAACCATCAACCCATTGGCCGCCAACATGGGCTGGACCATAGCATGGGAACCGAGCGATCGTGACTTCATCGGCCGTAAAGCCCTAGAAGCCCTGCGCGATGCCGGAACCAGCAAACTTGTTGGTCTAGTGATGGAAGAAAAGGGCGTGTTACGCCATGATATGCCAGTATTTTTCACTGACGCAGTCGGTGTAGAGCAACAAGGCGTGATTACCAGCGGTACTTTCTCGCCAACATTGGGCTATTCTATTGCGATGGCACGTGTTCCTAGCTCGATTGGGGATACTGCGGAAGTCGAAATGCGTAAAAAACGTGTGGCTGTTAGAGTAGTGGCGCCAAACTTTGTGCGCAACGGTAAACAAGCATTTTAAAAAAACGGAACAAGGAACAAGAACAATGAGCAATATTCCGACAGAACTGAAATACGCCTCTTCACACGAATGGATCCGCAAGGAAGAAGACGGCAGCTACACAGTAGGTATCACTGAGCACGCCCAAGAGCTGTTAGGTGACATGGTTTTCGTTGAACTTCCAGAAGTTGGCGACACTGTAACAGCTGGTGAAGACTGTGCTGTAGCTGAATCAGTAAAAGCGGCGTCTGACATTTATGCCCCAATTTCTGGCGAAGTGATTGCCGTGAACGAAGCGCTGGAAGATTCTCCAGAACTCGTTAACAGCAGCGCTTACGGCGAAGGCTGGTTCTTCCGCGTAATGCCTTCTGACGAATCAGAAGTCGACGCCCTGCTGGATGCCGAAGGCTACCAAGCTGTAATCGACGAAGATTAATCGTCGACGCTAACGAAGCCCTGAGGGGCTTCGTTTGTTTTAGCGCAAGATTGACATAACAACAGCCCGTTAATCAGTACCCTACAGTTCTGAATTTCGGCAAATCTGGAACAAGGTTTATCATGACCAAGCAAACCCTTACTCAGTTAGAACAGCACGATTTATTCTTACGTCGTCATATCGGCCCAGATAGTAACCAACAGCAAGCGATGCTGAATTTTGTTGGTGCTGAGTCACTGGAAGATCTGACCGCGCAAATCGTGCCTGAGTCGATCCGTTTAAGCCAAGACCTGAGCATTGGTGATTCCTGCGGCGAAGCCGAAGGCATTGCCTACATTCGTGGTTTAGCGGACCAAAACCAAGTATTTAAGAGCTACATAGGTATGGGTTACTACGGCACTCAAGTGCCAAACGTGATCCTGCGTAACGTATTTGAAAACCCAGGTTGGTACACGGCTTACACGCCATATCAGCCAGAAATCGCCCAAGGCCGTTTAGAAGCCATTCTAAACTTCCAACAAGTGTCGATGGACTTAACGGGTTTAGATTTGGCTTCTGCTTCTTTACTAGATGAAGCAACCGCTGCTGCCGAAGCGATGGCGCTGGCAAAGCGTGTTTCTAAAGCGAAAAAAGCCAATATCTTCTTCGTTGCCGATGATGTGTTCCCGCAAACCTTAGACGTAGTAAAAACTCGCGCTGAGTGTTTTGGTTTTGAAGTGGTGGTTGGCCCTGCAAGCGAAGCCGTTAACTACGAGCTGTTTGGTGCTTTGTTCCAATATACTAACCGTTTCGGTCAAATCACTGACTTCACCGAATTATTCGCAACTCTGCGTGCGAAGAATGTGATTGTGACTGTCGCCGCCGACATTATGTCTTTGGTATTACTGAAATCACCGGGCTCTATGGGCGCCGATGTGGTATTTGGTAGTGCACAGCGTTTTGGCGTGCCAATGGGCTTTGGTGGTCCACACGCGGCTTTCTTCGTTGCCCGTGACGAACACAAACGTTCTATGCCTGGCCGTATCATTGGCGTGTCAAAAGACGCCCGTGGTAACCGCGCACTGCGTATGGCGATGCAAACTCGCGAACAACATATCCGCCGCGAAAAAGCCAACTCAAACATTTGTACTGCACAAATTTTATTAGCGAACATGGCGTCTTTCTACGCCGTATTCCACGGCCCAGATGGCCTGAAAACCATCGCGTCACGCATTAACCGTTTTGCCGATATTTTAGCGGCAGGTTTACAAGCGAAGGGCGTGAGCTTAGTCAACAGCACTTGGTTTGATACCATCAGCATCAAAGGCTTAGATGTTGCTGCCGTTAATGCACGCGCACTGGCTGCTGAAATGAACCTACGTTTCGATACCGACGGCACTGTGGGCGTGAGTTTAGATGAAACCACATTGCGCACAGATATCGACGCCTTGTTTGATGTGATCTTAGGTGCTGGCCATGGTTTAGATGTTGCCGCGTTAGACGCGCAAATCGTGAGCCAAGGTAGCCAATCGATTCCTGCTGCACTCGTGCGCCAAGATGCGATTTTAAGCCACCCGACGTTCAATCGCTATCAAAGCGAAACCGAGATGATGCGTTATATCAAACGTCTCGAAAGCAAAGACTTAGCACTTAACTACTCGATGATTTCACTGGGCTCATGCACCATGAAGTTAAACGCAGCGGTTGAAATGCTCCCTGTGAGCTGGCCAGAATTTGCCAACATGCACCCATTCAGCCCACTGGACCAAGCTAAAGGCTACACCCAGTTGATTGAAGAGTTGTCGACTTGGTTAGTGAACATCACAGGCTACGACGCCGTGTGTATCCAACCTAACTCAGGCGCTCAAGGTGAATACGCAGGCTTGTTAGCCATCAAGAAATACCATGAGTCACGTGGCGATGCGCACAGAAACATCTGTTTGATCCCGCAATCTGCCCACGGTACTAACCCTGCATCGGCGCAATTAGCCGGTATGCAAGTGGTGGTGACGGCGTGTGACAAGCAAGGTAACGTCGATTTAGAAGATCTAAAGACCAAAGCCGCCGAAGTGGCTGAAAACCTGTCTTGCATCATGATCACTTACCCATCGACCCACGGTGTGTATGAAGAATCTATCCGCGAAATCTGCGACATAGTGCATCAGCACGGCGGTCAAGTGTACTTAGACGGCGCCAACATGAACGCGCAGGTTGGCTTAACGTCTCCTGGCTTTATTGGTGCCGACGTATCACACCTTAACTTGCATAAAACCTTCGCTATTCCACACGGCGGCGGTGGCCCAGGTATGGGCCCAATCGGCGTGAAATCGCACTTAGCTCCATTTGTTGCTGGTCACGTTGTGGTTAAACCGGGCCGTGAAAGTGATCACAACGGTGCAGTATCTGCTGCACCTTACGGTAGCGCTGGTATTCTGCCCATCAGCTGGATGTACATTAAGCTGTTAGGTTCTCAAGGCCTGAAAAAGTCGACCCAAACTGCACTGTTAAACGCTAACTACGTGATGAAGAAGCTGTCTGAACACTACCCAGTATTGTTCCGTGGCCGTAACGATCGCGTGGCGCACGAATGTATTATCGACCTACGCCCACTGAAAGAAGCCTCTGGCGTGACCGAAATGGATATCGCTAAGCGTTTGAATGACTACGGTTTCCACGCACCAACCATGAGCTTCCCTGTTGCGGGAACCCTGATGATTGAGCCGACGGAATCTGAGTCTAAGGTGGAACTCGATCGTTTCATCGACGCTATGGTGTCAATCCGCGCTGAAATCGCCAAAGTGGAATCAGGTGAATGGCCAGTGGACAACAACCCGCTGCACAACGCACCGCACACTATGGCTGATATCATGGACCCAGAGTTTGATACGCGTCCATACAGCCGCGAAGTGGCCGTGTTCCCAAGTGCAGCAGTACGTACTAACAAGTTCTGGCCAACTGTGAATCGTATTGATGACGTTTACGGCGACCGTAACCTAATGTGTTCGTGTGCACCATTATCAGACTACGAGTAATTGCTGGTTTGGGCTTGCGACAGCAAGCCCTTGCTAAGAGTTAGCTTCGGCTACGACGCAATTATGAACGTTAAAAAGCGACCTTTCGGTCGCTTTTTTATTACCTAAAATCTTGTTGCGAATTGTCATAAGGTGCTAATTAACTTTTAAGTTGCTGATAGCACTGTGCTGCTAATTGCTTGCCGCAGGCTCTCGCACTGTTACACCAGTGACTCGCTGTAAATACATCCCTGTAAGCTCTACTAAAACATCCATGTTTTAGAAGGTCACTGGTGCAACAATGCTGTATTTGGTGTAACCATTGAGTGAAGAGTTATATCTGCCCTGTTTTTCGCTTACTGAGCTATTTAGAAGAAGCGAATTAATACCAATTGTCTTGTTGTGCTTGGTTAGAACAAAAATTGCTTTGAACGAATTGCCCATTCCTTGTGTCTCTGCAGCGATACTCTCCACTGCCAGGGAGAAAATCCCACGCAGTATCATAGTCGCAATAATACCCCTTGCATGAAACGTCCGAGTAATTTGACCTGCTTTGAGAAGCGACAGAGTAGTTTGAACCACCTTGCGATGCATCATAAGCGATTGCAACTACTCCTAATACAACTACCGGGAGCATAATCGTATTGAAGATACTGAATTCTTCGTTGTAAGCAAGGTCCTCCTCGCCAGTATAAAAGTTGCGACTGGTAGTACATCCTGAAACAGCAAGTGCGAGAGCAATCCCAACAACTAAGATCCTAATTCGATACAAAACAAAAGACTCCATAATAAACGGTACGGGATTCTATCGTCAGTTTAAATGTAGCTATTTGATTTAAAACAAAGAAAATGGCTTATTGGGTGGGTTTGAGTTTTAATTCGCCAGATCTCAATAGATCGACAAATATGTCGGATATTCTAAATATATTATTATTAGACGAAGATTATTTTTGCTCAATTTTAAAGCAAGTAAAAGTCCGCATTTATGTTTTATGTGTATTATCTCTGACGAGTTTAGTCGTGCGAATGGCCTATTTTGTAGCTTCTGGCAACTGTACTTCCCAATTGCCTGCCGCAGGCTTTTGCATTCTTTTATATAAGTTACACCAGTGACACGCCGTGCTTATGTTTAAATAAAATCGCTCTGAAGGCTATACTGAAACATCCATGTTTTAGAAGGTCACTGGTGCAACAATGCTGTATTTGGTGTAACCATTGAGTGAAGAGTTATGCCTGTCCAGTTTTTATCAGTTGAATGATAAATGTAATGTATCTGTTTTTGTGATTGGATTTATGGTATTTATCAAGTGTCAATATTAAATGTTTAGAGGATATATGGATATTGTAATCCCTGAGATCGCGAAAGAAAATGCAATTACTTTTGGTATTTTCTTAACTGCTGCACTGATAGGTGTCGCAATCAAGATAGTGAGAGGTCTAATTGATTTTTATGAAGATGTGCTCATTAAAAGATATTTTAAAAGACTAAATTCTCTAAAGGAGCATGTTGAAGTTGATTCTACGATTAGTAAGTATTTAAACTCATTAAGAGAATATGAAGTTTTTAGATTAGCATCAGGTATTAGAGTGGCTCCAGAGAAAGCCAAAGTTTTAATGGATATTTATATTCTGGGAGTTGCAAGTAATTTTGAACTTAAAAGAGTATCGCCTTTCCTTAAACCTGAAAATACGAAGATTTTGGTTGATGTTAACTGGATAGATAAATTGCTATTCACTTATTCGTTCATTGCAGCAATTTTTTTAATGATAGCAGGCATGTTGATTGGTTTTCCTTACTTTGTTATAGGTGGAGGGGCAGAGTCCACTACAGGTCTATTTATCATGGTAATTTTTGTGATGGTCGCAGCGATAGTAGGTAGAGACTTCAGGACATATCGTATTTTAAAGCGTGTAAGTGAAAGATTGACAGAGTTGGATATGCTTATTAATCCTGATGAAAAGATATTGTGGAGTTTTGATTATCGTTCTAATCCTTCATAAAATTTCAAAATTTTATGGCTTTTTCTATTGTTTGATCTTCTGTAGGTTAAATAATTTTCAAGACTTATGTGGAGTGATTTTTAGATTGGTTTTGTTAAGGTGATTGTTGTATATATTTGCAAGAGAGTATAAGTATTGAGTTAAATATAAATTTCTTTAAAAGTTTTATGAAATTTATGTATAAATATATGTGGTAAAATCAGGTTTTTACCACATATAACTACAGTATATTTTGCAGATATTTTACAATGTTACACCTGTGACATGCTATGAAGCCTATCCTTGTAGGCTCTACTAAAACATCCATGTTTTAGTAGGACACTGCTGCAAAAATGCTGTGTCTGGTGCAACTGTTGCGTGATAAGCTATTCTATATTGACTTTTACTTTAAACTCAAATAATTGAGTGACAGTAAAATAGCTTATAAAAACTTACCCAATAATTCAAATATTTTGTCAATTGCATTAGCAACTTGAGCAAAACATTTGACTTTATTTTCAGCATTTTTTAAAGATTCTCTTGCATCTTTTGCTTGATTAATAAGTTTTTTGATACTTTCTTGACCAATAGCATGAAGGTGTGAGTTTTGTTTAATTATTGCAGCATGATAGGCATAGATTTTATCCCCCAGTTGTTCACATTTCAATAATAGCACTTCTTCCTCTGGATCGACTATAACTGAACTGAGATAGCTTTGAAGCTCCTCGTACATGCTTTTCAACTCTAAGTATGCGGTATCGTGGTTGTTGTCCATTTATTAATCCTTAATTCTATCGCGAAATTCTTTGATATCATCGATCTGGGTCTTAGTTGATTTGAGAGCTTTCTTGAACGCATCTTTAGTTAGATCGTCATCGCTTTTTAAAGATATGACTATGGATTGGTTTAAAGTTTGAATAGCATTCAATGCAGATTCGAGCTTTAAAAATTTTGCATTTAGGCCATTTAATTTAGCTTTGATTTCATAGGCTTTTTTGTAGGCATTTATCCTTTCTTCTAAAGAATGATAGAAGGTAACACATCGCTTATCTTCACTTTCATCACAACGGTTAGGATTATTTAGTAGATACAAGCGGATCCTTAACTCTTTTTCCAATGAAACTTTAGTTGCTTCTTTCCAAGACCCTAACTCATCCCTTAATGATTTGAATGAAATTTGAATAATAGTTTCTGAATCAATTATAACTTTCTTGAGTAAGTCATACCGTATTTTCTCTGTGTAAGCTCGAGCGAGAGCATTCGCACTTGTTGATAGTAATTCAATATCTTTGGAATCAATATTATTGGATTGAGGTATTTTTGATAAAGAAATCAACGATGAGTTTAATTTTTCCGAGTATTTGTCCAACTCCTCATTTCGATCTTCCGTCGCTAGCAGGTAAATACTCTGAGAAAAAATCTGTAAATTTTGAAGTAGAGCTTCTTGACCTGTATTTTCAATTGTAGAGATGTTTAACCCTGTTTCTGTTATTCCATCCCTTGTAGCTTTTGCCAGCTCAGCATTTATTCGCGCTTCATCGGCAGATTCATATACACCCATCAGAGCTTCTTGAACCTGAGTTGATTGCTTGGCATATTCGCTGATCATGGTAATTGATTCGTTCGAGGTACAGCCAGCTAAGCAAATTACAGCAAGTGAAACTAATATATCAATTCGTAATTTTGAAACTTTTAAAATATCAAACCATGTATCCATATTTTAAACCTTCTGATTTTCTGTGAGATTTTGCACTAAGCGATACAGATGCCATATTTTGGTAGCACATCTCTGATGACTTCTAAGCGATATGTTTTTAGGGCGTCGTGAAAGAGCTTCCAATCTGAATTAAGGAATGATTCAGAGTATTGATATACCAATTTATCACCCTGCATGAAACCTGGTCCCCTTGCCAGTTCTTTCCAGCTATTCTTCCCGTTTTTATCAAAAGGTAAGTCAACTGGTGCAAATCCAAACTTTCCTTCTCGTAAACATTTAATCCATTCTTGATGGCGAATCTCGCCATCTTCATTGTCAATTGCTGAAAGGGCTTTTTCTATATTTTCAAGCTGTTCAAGTGACAATCCTGGTTGGTTTTCGATATTCATATTTAGGTCGTTACTTTTCCAACACTGTAGTGCTTTACACATCGCGTTAGCAGCTTGTAGGAATATTTTAGTATTGTCTCTTTCTACCGTTTCCCCATCGCCATTTGAGTATGTCCAAGAAGCATAAGGTCGATCTGGAAAAGATAGTGCTGCACCATGTCCAAGAGGAGAAGAGGCTGAAATTCCATCACTTAACAAATCATCTTTGATTCGTTGTAATAACGAACTAATAGGAGATTTTAGGTTATTCACTTTGTTATAGTCGTGGATAACTCCTGCAAAACCTTGGTGGGCAAAAGTGTCCGCATAAACGTGCATTGCTACTCCCATCAGTTGTGCTGCATATGGCTTGTTCCAATGTGTCGCTACCATTCTCAGCATATCTCTTGCTACAGGGCTATCGGGTTTGCAGATTAATCGATATATAAACCGGCCCTCAGGTGTCACATCTGAAGGATTCCCTTGGTTGCCAGGTAGAAAATGGAATGGTATCCAAACTAGGTGATTTGCAAGTTCTTGAGTGTTTCTATAATCCAGCATTTTGTGGGCGGATACTATGCGATCATACATTGCACCATTATCAAAGTGGATTGGTTCATCATTTGTTGCCTCATCAACATATTGCGCAGAATAAGCGACTTTCTCAGCTAGATCATGAGCAATACCTGCGTAGCGAGCAACTATATAAGTTAAAGTGTGGTGTCCATCGATTTGCATTAGTGCCTCCTGTAGGATTTCGGGAAATATTTAACACATAGTTTAGGGTTGATGAAAAATGACCTTTTGGCTTTCTCATTTTCCCGCCTCGCTTTTACTTAGGCATCTTTGGGCGACTTGGTAGATGATGGAGTCGACTTGTTGTTGGGTAAGATCTTGGGTTTTCAGTTTTGGGATCGTGCCGACTAATTGTTTGTGGTTGAGGATCGGCAGCGGCGGTTTTGACTGACTGGTGACATACCAGCCGGGGAATACTAGGACTGGGGTTGATGATACTGGTGCCCCTGTTGCCTTGGTTAACCATTGGCTGACCCACTTGGCCTGACGCTCGGCTTGTTCTATGGGTTTGGTTTCTGTCCACGAGGGGAAATTTAAGCGCCCGTCTTTGTAAAATACTTCATAGCCTTTTTTGCTAGAGCCTCCGCCATTGCCATTGGTTTGGCGTAGGTCTTTATTGCGCTTATGGCGGCCTTTGGTTTCAATTGCGAATACGCCATTTTTGCCGATTACGAGGTGGTCGATGTTAAAGCCGTCGGCTTGGACATCGTGAAACACTTGATAACCCAATGCTTGTAAGCCGATAAGCTCATTGGCTGTGGCAATTTCTGCTGTATGACCTAGGCGTAATTTGGTGAGCTTTGAAAAGAGTTTCCAGGTTTTAATACCGAAGTAAATTACTCCTATTAAACCTGTTAAGGCGAACAACCAAGGGAATTTTCCGACTGTGATATCCGCTTGGATGCTGCTGGCGGCAAATGGAAGGCAAACAATCAATAGTCCCATCATCATGCAGCCGATTAAATCTAATTGCAGATCATGGATTTGCTCTTGTAAGCCATAGGCGGGGATACGGGTCAGTTGCTCACGATCAACGGGCAGCTTGACGGTTGCATCGCGATGTTTGAGCAATACATACATCACACCCACTGTGACAAGAAGGCCAGACAGAAGTATCCCGTAGGATAAAAGAATGCTGCTGAAATCGGTCATTTACGTCCCTGAAGTAATGCGAGTCAATAGTTAACCCGATGACATAACCCGCTAATAAAATGTACTTATTATTTTGGAAAGTGGTGGCAGACTTGTCTGCTTAGAGTTTGGGCGCACATTGCTGATTTGCTTCTTCTTCCCTAAATGGCGTGCTCGATGATTGAGTTCGAGTTTGCCCTGCATTTTCCTTAAGTGGTCACACTTTTTACTTTGTGGTCACACTTTAACCCGCTCTGTGCAGTTTAATCAATGCGCTTTATCACAATTACAGGCTGGGCCTATGTTTTATGCACTTTAGTTTTCGATTTTTTGAGTTATGCTAAATGCAACATATAAATTCGCGGGCATCTCTATGTATTTTAAAAGTATCCTTGTTTCGTTGCCTTCTGTTTACGCAATTTTGTGTGTGCTTGGTTGTGGTTTTTTCGCGGACATCATTGTCGCCGCTGAGCTGCAATCGGCTCCTTTTTCTAAAGTGCTGCGTGCCGATTTTCGGCATCGTCCTCCTGAGATGGTGCTTGATGAGCAGACTAATACTATGACGAGTCCATTAAAGGATATTCTTGAGGAAGCGGCGGCTAAGGTCGGTTATCGCGTCGAATGGAGCGCGCGTCCTTTTGCACGCAGCATTCATGAGTTGCGGGTCGGAACGGTCGATATTGTGCCGCGCACCATACGAGACGATGAACGAGAGGCATTTGTACGGTTTCTTGGTCCTATCGCCACGCAAACTCGTGATATTTTGTTTCTCGTAAAAGCCGGCGAGGAAGGACGGATTAAGTCCTATGAGGATTTGTATCAGGTTACTGTAGGGGTTAAACGGGGCACAGTTTATTTTGAGCGTTTTAATACAGATCCCGCGCTACGTAAAATTGAGTCTACCGATGATGAAAACATGGCTCGCATGTTTATCATGGGGCGTTTTGACACTATGGTGGTGCTCGATCGTGCCGCCATTGAGAATGCCTTCAAGCAGCTCGGTTACGATCGTTTTAGCTATGCCGATTACCGTCAGTCGAATCGGATCGAACATTATTTTGGTATGTCCCGTAACTCTACCCATGCTGCTATTTTCGATGAACTTAATCGGGCGCTGCTTGATATGGCTGCATCGGGCCGTGTAAAACAGATTTACCAGGCCTATGGTTTAGCCGCAGAAGTAGAATAGGCAAACAAAAACGGCCAATATTAATTGGCCGTTGTTATGATCCCGCTCTTTGCGCTAAAGCTTAACGATAAAAGGCTTCAACTGTGCCTTTTACTGTGAGCAAAAGAGGTTGGCCGCGACGGTCCAATAATTCATTATGGATGGCCATTTATTTTGTCTTTATTTTGTCTTTATTTTGTCTGTCATTTATTTTTTTATAAACAAAATGCTTGCTGCGATAGGGATGATTTGTTATTACTGGCGCATGAAAAAAATATACGTAAGCGCAATTAACACCACCACTACCACCACGAGAATTCTCGGGGGGTAGTTTTTTGCGTCTTTAAAAAAACCCTCTGAGCGAAATCGCCAGAGGGTTTTTTTGTACCTTTGTTTTGTATTTCGCTCAGGTTTTACTCAGATTTTACTCAGGAGAGAATGATGAAAACACATCGCGAAATTGCAGAACAACTTGACCTATTTCACTCTGAACCACAGGCGCCGGGTATGATTTTTTGGCACCCGAATGGCTGGGCGTTATTCCGAGATATTCAAGAGCACATGAGGCGCGTGTATCGCCGAAATGGTTTTGAGGAAGTGAACACGCCTGTTTTTATGAAGAAGGAGTTATGGCAAACATCTGGGCATATGGACATGTTTGTAGACAACATGTTTTTCGGTGGCGGAAAGGAAAACATCGATGAATATGTGTTAAAACCCATGTCTTGTCCTGCCCATATTTTGCTGTTTAAGCGCGGAGTACATAGCCATAGAGATTTGCCTCTGCGACTATTTGAGTTTGGCTTGGTGCACCGTAATGAATCCTCTGGCTCGTTAAATGGTTGCCTGCGCGCACGCCAGTTCACTCAGGATGATGCCCATGTTTTTTGCTGTTGGTCTCAGGCAGAGGAGGAGATACGTGGTTTTCTCCAACGTGCAAAGCAGGTTTATGGTGATTACGGCTACCATAATTTAGACGTAAAAATATCGACTAAACCTGAGAAGGCATTAGGCAGCGATGAGCAATGGTGCCGAGCACAAAAGCTATTGGATTCAGCCTGCCATAGTGAGGGCTTTGATGCTGAGTATCAAGCTGGTGAAGGGGCTTTCTATGGCCCCAAAATTGAACTGTCACTGACAGATTCTATGGGAAGACGCTGGCAGTGTGGCACTATCCAGTTTGATTTTAATTTGCCTGAAAGATTCGATGTTCAGTACACAAACGAGCAAGGTGAATTCGAACGGCCAGTGATTATGCACCAAGCTATGTATGGCTCTATCGAGCGTTGGCTGGGGATTCTCTTGGAAGTCTCACAGGGTAACCTGCCGGATTGGTTGCATCCCGTGCCTGTTGCTATCGCTTCAGTGAATGAGTCAAACAGCCAATTTGTCCGTCAGTTAGCCGCACTATGTTTAGCACGAGACATGCGAGTGTTGGTTGATATCAGTCAAAACTCAGTTGCCCGCAAAATGAAACGCTTTCACAAGCAAAAAGTGCCTTACATCTTAACGGTTGGGGATAAGGAAGAAGCCGAGAAGTGTGTGTCAGTTAAGTGCCGCAAAGATGGTGTTATGACTCACATCCCTCTTGCTGAATTAGCTGACTATCTTGCGGATAAACTAGTTCGAAAACAATAATATAAGGGGAATGGTGTTTGCTATTTAAGGCTAGCTAGGGTTCCCACGGCTAGCCTTTACTCATTTTATGATCCTGCTCTTTGCGCTAAAGCTTAACGATAAAACGCTTCTACTGTGCCTTTTACTGTGAGTAAAAGTGGTTGGCCGCGACGGTCTAAGGATTTGCTTGGTACTTTTACCCAACCTTCACTGATGCAATATTCTTCGACATCAAAACGCTCTTTGCCGTTGAGCTTAATACCGATATCGTGCTCGAAAATTTCTGCCACATGGTGTGGGCTGCGTGGGTTAACGGAAAGGCGATCCGGTAAAGCAGGTAATGATGTTGTGTCGGTCATGGTCGTGATCTGTCGTTGTCTATAGTGAAAAAGCGTGCGCTATTGTAGGCAATCCCAGCGCAACGCTCAAGACTTTAACTGTGACTGATTACGCGCCTTGCGTTACAAGGTTAGGTTGTCCTGTTAGGGCACAGCTGTTAGGGCATTGCAGTTAGGACACTGCTGTTAGGGCAAGACTGCACCGCAGCAGGAAAAGGCTTTCAGCACTCGGCCGTTTTCTCTGCCCATGACTGAGCGCAAATAAACCTTGGCTAATGTGTCGGCATTGATTGCACTAAAACCGGGGAAATAGTCCTGATAGCTCGCTAACGACTCGCTTAATACCGTTGGGCTGACAATGTTTATTCGCTGCTGCGCAGGTAATTCTCCCGCGACGGCGGTAACAAAATGCTCAAGTGCGCCATTGATTGTGGCTGCACTGATGCCATCTTTTACTGGGACATCGGCAATAATGCCACTGGTCAGTGTAAAACTCCCCCCAGCGTTGAGGTATTGGCTACCTATTTGCACTAACTGTATCTGCCCCAATAACTTACTTTGGAGCCCTGTATACCAGTCTGCTTGAGTCATAGCGTTGAAGGGTTTAAACACGACGTCACCCATGGCCGAAATCATTGCATCGACTTTACCGATTTTTTCTAGCCCTTGTTTAAGTGAATGTTCATCCCGAATGTCTATCAGGACATCCCCCGTTGTTCGCCCTACCTGAATCACTTCATGCTGAGTTGAATGAAATAAGCGGACTATGGCTTGTCCGATTGTGCCTGATGCACCCACAACGACTATTTTCATGACATGCTCCTAAATTGAATACGAATTGAGGATAGTCTGGTTAATTACATAGAAAAAGCGCATATAATCACCACATTGTTTCGTTAATGGATTTAATTGATGAATCTCACCCATCTGCAGTCATTTATGCTGGTTGCCAAAATGCACAGTTTTAGCGCTGCGTCTGAACAACTCGGCGCTTCTAAAGGCTTAGTGTCGCGCCATGTTAAATCCCTTGAAGATGAAATGGGTTGTCAATTACTCCACCGAACCACTCGGCGAGTATCAATGACCGAAGCAGGGCAAGCGTTATTTGGTAAAGCCTGCGAAATCGAGAGGCTGGCCAATGAAGCTGGACGTTTAGTGCAGGATTTAACGCAGGACTCCTGCGGCACTTTAAAATTCACCGCTCCAACGGAACTGGGCAAAAAATTGCTGAGTCCTATGCTGCTCCAGTTTATTGCTGCGTATCCTCAAGTGAAACTCGAACTGTGTTTTGAGCAGAATATTCAAGATGTTGAGTTCGGCAAGTTTGATCTCGCCTTAAGAACAAGCATTGCGCACAGCGATAATCTGGTCGCCAGATATCTTGGCAGAATTCGCCATGTTTTAGTGGTTGCGCCCGCGCATCCCGCAGCCGCAGAAGTTCGTCACCCTGATGATTTACGCCATTATCGTCTATTGTCTTCGGGCGAAACTCAGTGGGTGTTTGAACCGCTCGCGGGGGACAGTCTCACGCTCACTTTTGAGCCGGCACTGTGTAGTTCAAACTATGCCACTACACATTTGCTTACTTTGAGTGGTACAGGTATCGCTAGCCTGCCTTATTATTTGGTAGAGGAGGATATCGCTCAGCATAAACTCACTTTGCTCGTTCCCCAATGGCAATGCTATCCACATGAGTTGTATATGGTTTATGCCAAGCAGAGCCATTACCCAAAGAAGCTGCGCGATTTACAAAATAAGCTACAAACTTGGTGCGAAACTCACTCAAAATATGTGGGTTAATGAGTCAAAGCGTCATCGCATCAAATCTTATCCGGCAGAGGGCGGAGCTTTTAGAATAAAGTGAGGCAGAGTACACTGCCGCGCATTGAATTTTGTATTTGAATCTAAAGTCGAGCAGGCTTTTCCCTTTATCCATGCAGGCATAATAGAGCGGCGATGAACCAAGCGTTATGAACGACGACATTAGTATCTCGCTGCCCTCGCTGATTCATCGAATTGGGCGGGAGGCGGTTAAACAAGCTCAAGCGATTGCAACCCTATATGATTGTGAGCTTAAGCGTGTGAGGCGTTCAAGGAATTGGTGCATAGTTGGCGCGGCGATTAAGATCCAATCCTGCAGTGCGCATTTACAAAGTGAGCCATTGCTGGCGCAGCAGTTAATCGCTAAAGATGGCCAGTTTGGCTATCTTATCAAAAAGTTGGAGTCAGCCTTGCTGCAACATACGGACAAGCTAGAGCCCTTAGACGCTAAGTTGATTCGGCTTATCACAGACAATCCCGCGATCACTTTAGGTGAGTTGATGCAACTGACGCAATGCACTATCACAGAGGCCAGATTGGCACGTTTTCAAGCCGACTCTTGGTAGTTTGCTTGCTTCGCGTTCTCACTATGCGCCTCTATTGCTGGGTTGCTTTTTCTAACACTTTTATTTGATTTTCGATTTGCTCGGCTTCAGCGGTCAGCATTGAGTAGGATCGAATATCGCCTTTTCTCTGTGCAAGCATCGCTTGTTCAAGCTTGGCATTGTATTGCTGAGTTAACTTTTTTAAGGGATTTTTCTTAAATATTGAAAACATGGTCACTTCTACTGAGTTTAGTATTTGGGTTATATACGTAGGTAACGGGATTTAAGTTTTACTTTTTTAAATTAAAAGCAGCGCCTTCAACTTCTAATCCACAATCCTTCAATTCCACTGCCATCCGGCCTCAGCAAGGCAGAGACTTTATCTTACATTTTCAGCAAACCAATGGGTTACTATGTCTTATTTAGCTTGCAACCCATTGAAAATATTTTAAATCTTAAACTGGCCGACGAGTTTACCTAAGTTAATGCCTTCTTGTGATACGGTTTGGCTGACTCTGGCAGCATCTTCGCTGGAATGGAGTAACTCATTCACAATCTCTTGGATGGCGAACACGTTGCGGTTAATTTCTTCGGTCACAGAGCTTTGTTCCGTGGCCGCTGTCGCAATTTGGGTGCTCATGTCGTTAATTGCCGTGACCGCCGATGTCACTGAACCAAGGCTTTCAGAAATTGCACGGGAAGAGTCTACCGAGCGCACGCAGCTTTGCTGACTTTCTTCCATCGTTTTCACCGCTAGCGCCACAAGCTTGTGCAGTTCTGACAGCATTTCATTGATTTCTAGCGTGCTTGATTGCGTTCGGCTCGCTAAGTTACGCACTTCATCGGCCACCACGGCAAAGCCTCGGCCCTGTTCTCCGGCGCGGGCAGCTTCGATGGCGGCATTTAATGCCAATAGGTTAGTTTGCTCAGCAATACCGCCAATCACTGACAGCACATTGTTGATTTTTTTAGATTGTTCGCTCAAGGATTGAATGCTGCCCGCCGCATTATTGATTTGCGCCATGAGTGCCGAAATTTCTTCTAAAGACGCATCGACGCAGCGCTGAGCATTGGCTACATCGCCAGTGGCAGCGTGAGTCGCTTCTGCCACTTGCGTGGTATTTTGCGCCACTTCGCTGGCGGTAGCTGACATTTCAGTAATAGCAGTAACTACTTGATCGGTTTCATTGTTATGGTTGATGAGTTGGCTCGACATCACTTTGGTTTGATCGTGAATCGCGTTGGCTGCGGTTTTAACTTTAGCCGTCGCGTTTGCCACATCGCCTATGATGGTTTGGAGTTTATCGACAAACAGGTTAAAGGATTGGCCTAGTTGTGCAATTTCATCTTCACCTTTCACAATAAGACGTTTGGTTAAATCGCCTTCGCCTTTGGCTATGTCGTTTAAATTGTCTGCCATATTTTTAATTGGCGCGACCATACGTTGGGCGGTGATCAGAATAACAGCGGCAGTAATCGCGGCGAGTAACAGCGCAATTAACAGAATGGCATAGGATTTTTCGATCATCTGCTCAGTGACAGTTGCACGATAATCCTCAACGACAGCATCGATATCATCAATATAAGCGCCCGTGCCTAGCATCCAGTCAGTGCCAGGGATCATCATTGAGTAACCGATTTTTTCAATTTGCTCATTGGTATTGGGTTTTTGGAAATAGAAGGAGAAGTTACCGTCGCCCCTTTTAGCAGCATCGAGTAAACCAACAATGATTTTTGTGCCGCGGGGATCTGTCATATCAATTTTATTTTGCCCTTCGAGGTTGGGCATGACGGCATGGAACAGGTTTTTGCCTTGGGAGTCGTAAATAAAGAAGTAACCAGAACTGCCAAAACGGATATCACGGAGCGCTTGGTTCACATTGCCATTTTCTTTTAAAGACAACTGATATTGCACTATGCCGGCCGCAATTTCGGTGGCTTCTTTTATTTGGGTTTTACGTTCACCGATAAGCTTAGTTCTAAAGGTCGTGACTTCATCTGCAAGGGCGCTTTGTTCGACATAGTAAGAAACTGTCATGAGAATGCACAGGGTCAGGATTAACGGGAATAGCGATAACAGTAGTAATTTATTACGTAAACTGAAATTAGACATGCTTGACGACTCCATGATGAACATCCTTTTTATTGCAGGGCAGTATAGCTAATTTCCCATATTCTTAAGTGCTTAAGTTAACAAAAATACAATGTAAATGACAAAAAGCACGCTTTTTTCTTATGCCTCATGGGGTGGGTGCACCTTAAATTGGGCTACTTTCGTTGATCTTAATCAAGGCTCTCTGGGGGAAATGCGTTCACTATATTAGTTAAACTTGATGCAAATGGCGGCTAGAATTTTGCAAACCTTGAGCAGGTATCTAAACTTGCAGCGGACCAGTAGCAAAGCGACATAGCGGCAAAGGGGAAGGGTGGAACAGTGACGAATGAAAAGCTGATTTTAACGCTGAAAATTTGCATTAGTGTGGGTATTTGTCTTATTGCGCTGGGTATTTATCTGCATAACTTTAATGACACTGTTGAAGCAATGGGCGTGCAGGGGATTATTATCAGCGCTATGTGTGTCGCCTTTGGCATGGCGTTGTCATTACCGACTAAGATGTATTTAACCTTTCTGTTGGTTAAGCGAGAGACTGAAAAACATCAATAATTTATTCTTGTACTTGGTTTTACTCTGCGATCAATTGGCTTACTTGGTCTTCCTGTTATTCAACCTCAGTTCAAAGTCAAACCTGCTATTCAACCCACTAAGCTAAGCCGCAAATGCCCCGATTGTGGTTTTTAACATAATTAACCCAAGACTAATGGGCTAAAAACACCGATAATTCCCCCTTAATGACTCATTACCAATGACGCGACTTGGTCAATGGGCTGCTACAGACTCGTATATTTAGTGGAAATCATATTCAATGGAAATCAAAGTTAATTTTCTCGACAATCTTAGACTTGAAGCCAAGTTTGATGATTTTACCGTTACCGCCGATCAGCCGATCCGCTACAAAGGTGATGGTTCTGCTCCTAGTCCGTTTGATTATTTCTTAGCGTCGTCAGCCCTGTGTGCGGCCTATTTCGTGAAGGTGTATTGCAAAGCCCGCGATATTCCAACGGATAACATCAGACTGTCGCAGAACAATATTGTCGATCCTGAAGATCGTTACAACCAGATTTTCCAAATTCAGGTTGAATTGCCAGAAGATATTTCCGATAAAGATCGCGAAGGTATTTTGCGTTCAATTGACCGTTGTACCGTTAAAAAAGTGGTGCAAACGGGGCCAGAATTTAAGATTGAAACCGTTGAAAACCTAGATGCAGACGCCAATGCCATGCTGATGGGCCAGCCTAATGGCGCATCGAGCACCTTTATTCTGGGTAAAGATCTGCCGCTGGAGCAGACCATTGCCAATATGACGGGAATGCTTGCCGATCTTGGAATGAAGATTGAGATCTCATCATGGCGCAATATCGTGCCGAACGTGTGGTCACTGCATATTCGTGACGCCGCTTCGCCAATGTGTTTTACCAATGGTAAAGGCGCGACCAAAGAAAGTGCGCTGTGTTCAGCGCTCGGCGAGTTTATTGAGCGTTTGAATAACAACTTTTTCTATAATGATCAATTCTTTGGTACTGAAATCGCTAATAGCGAATTTGTACATTATCCCAATGAAAAGTGGTTTGCGTTAGAGGAAGACGATGCGTTGCCAGCGGGTATTCTGGATGACTATTGTTTAGATATTTACAACCCAGACGACGAGCTGTGCGGTTCGCACTTGATTGATACTAACTCGGGCAATATTAAGCGCGGCATTTGTGCGATACCTTACACCCGTAAATCTGACGGTGAAACGGTTTATTTCCCATCGAACCTGATTGAAAACCTGTTTTTAAGTAATGGCATGAGCGCGGGCAATAACCTGCAAGAAGCGCATGTGCAGTGTTTGTCAGAGATTTTTGAGCGTGCCGTTAAACGCCAAATCATTGAGCAAGAAATTGTTCTACCAGATGTGCCAATGCAGGTACTTGAAAAATATCCAAGTATCCTCGCGGGCATTAACGGCTTAGAAGAGCAAGGTTTCCCGGTTGTGGTCAAAGACGCTTCACTCGGCGGTCAATTCCCTGTGATGTGCGTGACCTTAATGAACCCGAAAACCGGCGGCGTGTTTGCCTCATTTGGCGCGCACCCAAGCTTTGAAGTGGCATTAGAGCGCAGCTTAACTGAGCTGTTGCAAGGTCGCAGTTTCGAAGGCTTAAACGACGTGCCAAAACCGACTTTTAATAGCATGGCGGTCAGTGAGCCAGAAAACTTTGTTGAGCACTTTATTGATTCAACAGGGGTAATTTCATGGCGCTTCTTTAGCAGTAAATTTGATTATGAATTCTGCGAATGGGATTTCTCTGGCACCAGTGAAGAAGAGGCCAGCGGTCTGTTTGGTATCTTAGAAGCGTTAGGTAAAGAGGTGTACATCGCTGAATTTATCGATTTAGGTGCATCGGCGTGCCGTATTTTAGTTCCAGATTACTCGGAAATTTATCCAGTTGATGACTTGATTTGGGATAATACCAACAAGGCGCTGGCATACCGTGAAGATATTCTAAATCTGCATTCGTTAAGCACTAAACAGCTGGTTAATTTGGTTAATCGTTTAGAAGAAAGCCAACTCGATAACTACACGGATATCCGCACCTTAATCGGTATTGTATTCGATGAAAATACCGTCTGGGGTCAACTCACCATTATCGAGCTTAAGATCCTGATTTATTTGGCGCTCGGTGCACACGAAGACGCGATTGAGTTGGTCGGTGAGTTCCTGCAGTTTAACGACAATACCGTTAAACGCGGCCTGTTCTACCAAGCCATGAATGCTGTATTGGAAGTGACTTTAGATGACGAGTTAGAACTTGATGATTTTATCCATAACTTCAACCGTATGTTCGGTAAAGAAGTGATGGACAACGTCGTTGGCTCAGTCACAGGTAAAGTGCGTTTTTATGGTTTAACTAAAACCAGCATGCAGCTCGAAGGTATTGAGCCGCATTTAAGATTGATTGAAAGCTATAAAAAACTGCATCAAGCCCGTAAAGCTGCGAAAGACGCGAATTAATTCTGTTATTTAGCATTAGCTTAATGTGTTTAAAAGCGAACCTTAGGGTTCGCTTTTTTGTTGGCTGCCTTTTGATGCGTGCTGCTTATGAGCACTTGTGGCTATCACTTATTAAGGGCGCTTGTTATTGCTATGTGTGGTTTGAAATGTTCAACCCAGCTCAGGCGGTATTTGATATAACTCGATTTTTACCGTTACGTTTAGCTTGATACAAGGCGGCATCGGCCCGCTTAAGCGTGTCTTCATAGGAAGTATCCAATGCTTCTATGCTGGCGACCCCGATACTTACTGTGGCAAATAAGTCTTTAACCGCATATTTTTGCAGTTCAGTGTAAAAGCAATCGCAGAGGTATTCTGCAAATTCAACCGCTTGCGAATGCTCGACACCGGGCAGGGCAATCACAAATTCATCACCACCAAAACGATACGCACTGTCAGTTTTTCTAAATTGTGTACGACAGGTTTCGGCAACTGCGATGATAATTTGATCGCCAGCATAGTGACCTAGCTGATCATTGATGGACTTTAAGTGGTCTAAATCGAGGATCAAGATTGAGGTGGGCGTACGGTGGCGCTGAAAAGTGTCGAATTGAACGATTAAGTCACGTTCTAATCGGCGGCGATTATATAACCCTGTGAGCTGATCGGTGTCGCTGAGCTGACGCAGTTGTAGTTCAAGCTCATGCCGCTTTGAAATATTACTGGCGACCCAGAGCACCACAGGTTCATCATTGACGAGAAAATCTAACGCCTGAATTCGCCCCTCAAACCAAATGGGTTTATCTGGGCCCGCATCGGGCAAGCCTTTGACATCTTTATTGCTAAGTTCATATTCCTCAATCAGTAATGTTCGGCTAGCCAAAGCTTGCTCAATAATGCCTAAGAAGTAATTTGTTTTATTGGGGTTTAATACATCGGTAAGGTACAAGCCGACTAAGCCACTGCCATCGTGGTAATAACGCCCATCTTTACCGCCGAATACAGCCACGTACCGACCACTTTTTGACAATATTAAGGCAGGATCTGGCAGTGCATCGAGGATTAACGCCATCTGTTCAATATTGATCATCAATTAAGATCCCTGTGGAAAATCACTTAACTTTATGTCTGCGTGTCCAAGTCATCATTACGAGCCGCTCTTTGGAGCTTTAGCCGCCAATGAATCCCGCTAACTCATAATAATCTAGCCGCTTTTGGTGCGAACAACAAACCATAACGACACGCCGTACAATTTATTTGTCGTCACGATTTTGCCAAGTCTCCAGCGCGATTGATGCCACAAGCCATAACTCTCTCTTTGCCTATTGTAACGAGTTAATAGTGATATTTTGAACTTTGGCGTGTGTGCTTATGTTCAAAAAGCTAAACCGCAATGCTTAGTGAGCAGATGTTTTTCGAGTAGACTCTAGAACCTGAATTGCGGTTTTAATTTTATCCAGGGATTTATAATGCATACAGCCGATGATTTTATTGAACATTTAGCACTAGAACAGCATGTTGAAGGCGGCTATTACCGCTCATCCCATCGTTCTGAAACGCCGTTTGATCAGACTCGGGCATTATGGAGCAGCATCTATTTTTTACTGCGCACGGGGGAAGTTTCCCACTTTCACCGTCTAACCGCCGATGAAATGTGGTACTTCCATGCAGGACAATCGCTCACCATTTATATGATTGCCCCTGATGGCGTGTTAACCACGGCGCAATTGGGACTCGATTTAGCGGCGGGCGAGCGACCACAATTTTTGGTGCCTAAGGGCTGTATCTTTGGTTCAGCCATGAATCAACCCGGTTTTTCGCTCGTGGGCTGCATGGTGTCCCCCGGTTTTACCTTCGATGATTTCAAGCTATTTAGCCAAAAAACGTTACTAGCCCACTATCCACAGCACAGCGAAATCATCAAACGTCTGAGCCGCTAGTGGTGTAAAAAAGCGCGTCCATTAGTGCGTGAATTAACCCATTAATGAGTGAGAGTTCGATTCGGTCGAAATTGCATCATTCTGCTAATTCGGCGCTATTCAGTGTCGTTAAATTTGGCTCAATAGTAAGATATCCCCGCGACAAGGCTTGTCTATTGGCGTTTAACCACGTAAAACAGGCTTTTTGGCGTACCTCTATGTACCAAGTGTTAGGAGTAATTGAATTTGGAACACTTAGTGTGGGAGCTCGATCCTGTATTAATCTCGTTTATGGGACTAAAAATACATTGGTATGGAGTCTTGTTTGCTGTTGCTATCACTGCCGGTTTTCAGGTGATGAAGCGGATTTATATCAAGGAAAACCTCGATGTCGAGTCCCTTGATAATCTACTGATTTATTGTGTGGTTGGCATCATAGTGGGCGCGCGTTTAGCCCATTGTATTTTTTACGATCCGGCTTATTACTTTGCCCATCCGCTTAAGATTTTGGCGATTTGGGAAGGTGGACTCGCCAGCCACGGTGGGGGTTTAGGGGCGATTCTGGCGCTGTATTATTACCAACGCAAAGTGAAGCTGCCATTCCTGTTTTTGTTGGATAGACTCGCGATCGCCACCGCCATTTTTGGCTTTTTTGTGCGTATGGCGAACTTTGCCAACTCAGAGATTTTAGGCGATCCAACGACAAAACCTTGGGGCATTATATTTGCCCGTGTTGATATGTTGCCAAGGCATCCGGCGCAGCTTTATGAGGCTTTTGCCTATTTGGCTATTTTTATTGCGCTTTATGCTCTGTATCAATTTACGCAGATTAAACAACGGCATGGCGCGATTTTCGGCCTGTTTCTGGTGTCGGTATTTAGTGCGCGAATTGCGATTGAATCGATTAAAGTCAGCCAAGCGGCTTACTCTGAATCAGTGCTAAGTGCGGGACAACTTCTGAGCTTACCGTTTTTAGCCGTAGGTATAGTCTTGTTGTTCTTGGCGTATCGAAAGAAAACCGTTTAAATTTAAATATCAAACGGTTAAAAAAGGCTTTCTATCTAGATAGAAAGCCTTTTTTATGAATTAATCATCAAGTATGACGTTAGGCTGTCTTCACTATATTGGTCACCTGCACCATGGCATCCCGAGCGGAACGGCTCACGCCCGAGAGTTGGAAGAAACCATGGATGACGCCAAGATAGCGGCGGCAGTGGGCATTGACGCCAGCCTCTAATAGATTCCTAAATAGCTGTTCACCTTCATCGACGAGTGGATCGAATTCGGCGGTGATGATATGGGTTTCGGGTAAGCCTGCTAAGTCATCACGGCGTAGTGGACTGGCTTCGGCATCGGTTCTGGGGTGCCAATCTAAATACAGATCGAAACCTGTTAGCAAGGTGTCGCGGGTGATGATGTATTTCTCGCCATTGTCGCTATAGCTTTGGCTCTTCGCGGTGGCATCGAGCATAGGATAGATAAGTACTTGTTTTTGTGGCAACCATTGCCCTTTGGCTTTTAAACGCAGGCAAGTGACTAGGGCTAAATGGCCGCCGGCGCTGTCGCCCATTAGGGTGATCTTGGTGTTATCACCGCCCCATTGGTGGCAATGTTGATAGATGACTTCTGCTGCATGGCAGGCATCATCGTGGGCGGCGGGGTAAACATGTTCAGGGGCGAGACGATAGCTAACGGCAATCACCAGTGCGCCAGCATCATTAGCGAGTTTACGCAGTTGTTGATTGTGGGTTTCAACGCCGCCACTGACAAAACAGCCGCCATGGTAGTAAATGACAACGGGTAAATCGTTTGCCGCCGAAGGTTTGAACAGGGTCAAGTCTGCGCCATCGATGGAAACTGCGCGCACCTCGAACACGTCTTCCGCTTCACCTGCGAGTACCGTGCTGGCGATATAACCTTGCCTACGTTGCTCAATGGTTTGCTCTCGCACCGATGGGCAACCCGCCGCGATAAACTCGCTAACCAATTGTTTAATTCCATCTTCTAAATAGAGTTGGCTCATTTAATCTTCCCTCATTTTTCAGTGTGCTTAGCAGTTCTGCAATGGGCTGAGTTTATCGGCAGTTTAATTGAAATGGTAGCCGCAGTGATGAGTCCTGTTTTTAGCTCTGCCATCAACTCATTAATGAATACGGTTGCAGTCGGCATATTTTCAATATTACAGATTGAGTTGTATGGCGACTTGTAAGAAAATTACCAACTTAATTGACCATTAGGCTTGATACGCTTAAATTTCCGCCTGATTGTGTGTTAGTTAGCACTAGGTTGTCTATTTGTGAAAGTTGCTTTCAGTATCTTGGCTAAAATATAGGTTGCCAAGATGCCGTTTGAGCGACACATTGAGCCAGCGCTCACATCGTTATCCGTACTCTATTTGCAGGAACTCTCCGTGGCTAAAGCACCCAAAACATTGCAACAACGCATGAGCATAGTCGCCCTCACTTGGCCGATTTTTATCGAGACCTTGCTGCAATCACTGCTTGGGATTAGCGACATTTTTATGCTCAGCCATTATTCCGATAACGCGGTAGCGGCAGTGGGACTCACGACTCAGCTGATGTTCTTCATGATGGTTATGTCCATGATGGTGAGCACAGGTGCGAGCATTTTGATTAGCCAGAATAATGGCGCAGGCCAGTCGCAACAGGCGGTTGATATCGGGGTGGCAAGTGTCGCATTGAGCTTAGGACTCGCCTTGATCATGGGCGCCTCTATGTTCTTCGGCGCCAAGGGGATTATTGGCCTGTTTGTGCTTGAACACGATGTGGCAGGCTTTGGATATGACTACTTAGTGATTTGCGGCAGCTTGAGTATAGGCTTGGTCATGAACATCGCTTTTGCCGCGATTCTAAGGAGTTACGGCTTTACCCGCTCGGCCATGTTAGTTACTTCAAGCACAGGCTTGATGAACGTCATCGGTAACTATATTGCCCTGTATTCTCCCTTTGACTTGCCTGTTTATGGGGTAACAGGGGTGGCAATTTCCACCGTCACCAGCCAGATCATCGGCGCTGCGATCATGCTGATGGTGATCCGCTATAAAAAGATCCCGCTGCCACTGCAACGGCTTAAATTATTACCGCGCAGCACCTATTGGAGCGTGATGCGTATCGGCCTACTCAATGCCGGTGAGATGTTGTCTTACAATGTGGCGCAGATGACCATCATCTATTTTATCAGTCAGATGGGGACGTTATCGCTCACGGCTTATACCTATGGCCTAAACATCAGCCGGTTTATTTATTGTTTTGCGGTGGCGCTCGGTCAGGCGACGCAAATTCAGACCGGATACTATGTCGGCAAACAATGGTTCGATGAAATCACCACTCGGGTGCAGCGTTACTGTCTAGTGGGCTTTATGGTTTCCCTTGGTATCGTCTTAGTATTCTACTGGCAGCGATTCACTATCGTTGGCTGGCTTAGTGAGAACGAGGAAGTCATCCAACTGACGGCGTTATTACTGGCAGGTTCTATCGCGCTTGAAACGGGGCGGGTGTTTAATCTGGTGATTATTTCGGCGCTCAAGGGCGCGGGTGATGTGGCGTTCCCCGTGCGGGTTGGCCTCTTTAGCATGTGGGGCATAGGGGTATTATTGGCTTGGTTCTTTGGCCTTCACTTAGGCTATGGCGTACTCGCCGCTTGGCTTGCCGTTGCGGCAGATGAGTGGGTGCGTGGATTGATTATGGTACACCGTTGGCGCTCGGGTCGCTGGCAGCGTTTTACGCGTATTCCGCCAGTAACCTCAGCTTAAACTGTTCTGATATCAAAAGGTCAACGCTTATTGGTTGCCCCATTTGCCCGATTTCAGTAGTTCATTTTTAAATTGTAGATACCTTGGGTGCCCTTCATCGGTTTCGATTTCCATGGTGCTGTAGGGGGCAAAAATAGCCCCTGGAATTTGGCATCCTCTAGTAAGAACGTCTTCTAATGAGGGCATAAAACATTCTTTAATCGGGTCAAAATGGATTTTATAACTTGCATAGCCGCGCGTAACAAATCTATCGGTTATGGTTTTGAATAGCTGTCCAAAAGGTGTGTCGAGCGTTTCCGGCGTGGAGTAATAAAAGCCTTGCCCGTACCAGTAAAGTAATAAGGCGGTACCTGCATCGCAGAGTGGATGTTCGATAATCGCCCTGACCATGTTTGGGTCATGATCGTCCCAATTCAAGTTCCCCGCGACAAAATGCAATTCCTCCATACTTTGTAAGTCACTGATACAGGTGATTTGTGTCGCCGCTTTGCCAAAGTAGGTACTGTCTTGATGTAAAAAGTCGTAATCGGGATCGGCGAGTAATTTGGCGAGTTGTTGTTGATTGGCAAAACAGCCAAATTCTGCGCATTCATAGGCGCGAATAAATTGTTCTTGTGAGAGTAATTTAGCCAAGGGAATCCTTTCTTTTTATAGAAAACACAGTTTATAAAAAAGACAGCGTCAGCCTTTACGTAGTAAAAGGCTGACATAGAAGAAAAGGAGCGTAAAACGTTACGCTTGCTCTTGCAGCAGGGTACGACACAGCTTGATAAAGTCCGATGACGTGACGATACCGAGTACCTTTTTATCAACATCGACAACGGGCAAGCAGCCGAGTTTGTTTTCGATAAAATATTCCACCACCACAGTTAAGGGCTCGTCTGCAGTAAGATGCTGAAAGTCTTGGTCCATCACGGTTGTGATCGGCGTGTATCGTTCTTTGCGCTCGAGCGCGCCTTGGCCGTACTTGTTCAACATAGTCATCACGCTGGCGATCATCTTTTTATGGGTGAGTACGCCAACGAGGGTGCCATCAATTTCAGAAATCACAGGTAAGTGGCGTACGCCACGGGTTTGCATCAGATGGTGGGCATCTTTCAAACTTGCGCCATCGCTGATGCAGATGACTTGATCACTCATAATATCGCTGACTTTCATTGTTAAATTCCTTTTTTGCCATTCTTAGGCGTGCATTTAACACGCTGCGTTAGCCTGCACCGATGTTAGCAGCTTCCTTGTTCGCTGCGCCAGTCCTGCATAAATAAAGTACGCCATTCAGTATAAGTGTTTGAATTGATAGAAATCATAAAAGGCTGACAAAGATGTCACAAATGTGTAACAGTGATATCTCACAATCGGGGTCTCATTAGACCTCATACCAGTGAAGCCTTATCTAACAAGGAATAATAATAATGAATCGTACCGTAACTCGTCGTGACTTTTTGGCTATGTCGGCCAAAGGTGTTGGCGTTGCTGTGATCTCTTACGGCTTGATGGGCTGTAGTGATAGTAATGATGATAATTCTGTACCTGCACAATTTTTACATGGGATTGCCAGTGGCGATCCTGCGATTGATGCTGTGATCCTTTGGACCCGTGTCACGCCTGAGTCTGAGGGCGATGTAAAAGTGAGCTGGCAAGTGGCAAGCGATGCGGCCTTTAGTCAATTAGTGACCACGGGTGAGATGGTCACTAATGCGAGCCGTGACTACACGGTTAAGATTGATGCCCGCGGCTTACGTGCTGGCCAAAACTACTTTTACCGCTTTATGACTGGTGACAAAACCTCAGCCGTGGGTAAAACCCGCACGCTGCCTGAGGGCGATGTGAGTTCTGTCAAACTGGCGGTGATGTCCTGTGCGAACTTTCCAGCCGGATATTTTAACGTATATGAATTAGCGGCGGCGCAGGATGACTTAGATGCCGTGGTGCATTTAGGCGATTACATCTATGAATATGCCCGTGGCGGTTATGCCAGTGAGCATGCTGTAGAGCTTGGCCGTGAAGTCTTACCGGCCACTGAGTTGCTGACATTGGGCGATTATCGCACCCGTTATGGCCAGTATCATACCGATGCGAGTCTGCAAAAGTTACACGCGAAAGTGCCTTTTATCACAGTTTGGGATGACCACGAAGTAGCCAACGATACTTGGCGTGATGGCGCCGAGAATCAT
Organism: Shewanella sp. SP2S2-6; assembly: GCF_031931965.1. Taxonomy (NCBI): domain Bacteria; kingdom Pseudomonadati; phylum Pseudomonadota; class Gammaproteobacteria; order Alteromonadales; family Shewanellaceae; genus Shewanella; species Shewanella sp. SP2S2-6. The sequence continues at coordinate 212,183 of NZ_JAUOEQ010000005.1, forward strand.
AACGAAGGCGAAGGCGATTTTGCCGTCCGCAAAGAAGCGGCACTGCAAGCTTATTTCGAATGGTTGCCTATTCGTCCATGGCGCGAAGGGAACCATGAAGAGATTTACCGCAGCTTCAGTTACGGCAATCTCGTCGATCTGCACATGCTCGATACCCGTGTATTGGCCCGTGATAAACAGCTCGATTATGCCGACTATATGGATCCGACAACGGGTTCGTTTGCGGGCGAGCCTTTCCTTGCCGATGTGACTTCGACCACTCGCACTATGCTGGGTCTGACGCAATTGTTATGGCTGCAGGGCACTTTACTGCAAGCAACGGGCAAGTGGCAGGTGTTAGGGCAACAGATTTTGATGGGCAAGATGTCATTGCCGGCGGCGATTGCGACTCAGCAGATGAGCATTCCCCAATATGCTATGTTAGGCGCGTTAGCTAAGTTAGCGGCGCGTGCTGCGGCAAATGATCCCACGCTGACCGCCCAAGAGTTGCAATATCTTCAGGCTAATCAAGCCTTATTAACCCCAGAAGTTATCGCACTGCTGCAATTACCTGCCATTCCATACAACTTAGATGCCTGGGACGGTTACGCCTACGAGCGTGAGGTGATTTTAGGTACGGCTAAATCGAAAAACCTCAATCTAGTCGTGATCGCGGGTGATACCCATAATGCCTGGGCTAACGAGCTTAAAGATGTGAATGGCGATACCGTTGGGGTGGAGTTTGCGACCAGCTCAGTGTCTTCACCAGGTCTTGAGTATTATTTGAATCTGCCAGCTGAGCAGATCCCTGCGACTGAGGCGGCGATCGTCGAGTTAGTGCCAGATCTTAAGTACGCTAACTTAAGAGATCGCGGCTTTATGACGCTCACTTTCACTGCTGATGAGGTGCGCAGCGACTGGCATTATGTGGATACCATTCTGTCGAAGGATTTCCAAGCGGCAACGGCACGTGGTTATAGCGCCAAGGCAAAAGTGGGCGAGCATGTGATTATCCCTATCGTTTAACGCAGGTATTTATTTGCTGTTTTTAGGCCACCTTAGGGTGGCCTTTTTGTTGCTTTTGGCTTTAAAAGACAAAATAAATGTCTGTTGTCACGCAAGTTCTTACTATTACTGCAGCACATCGCATTTTTTTGGTATAAAATTCGCTCCCAAAATTCGGCGGCTGCCTACACTTGCTAAGGCAAAGCTGTTTTAGTGTTTTGGGAACCTTTACCCGCCGAACAGACCTTACAGGGGTCATAAGCTTTAACGACCTAAGAATAAAATCAATGTGATGGGGACTGTGTCATGTCAGAAAAGTATTTTGTTACCGCGCAGCAATTGCTGGAAGATTCATTTTTATTAGCTTCGCAAGTGTATGAGAGTGGCTTTCGTCCGCAGTTTATCGTGGGTATTTGGCGTGGCGGCGCTCCAATCGGGATCGCGGTACAGGAATTTTTCGACTTTAAACAAGTTGAAACCGATCACATTGCCGTGCGTACTTCTTCCTATTATGGGATTGGCACCGACAAACAAAGCAAAGAAATCAAAGTTCATGGCCTGCATTACATCGTTGAAAATGCGAACGCGAGCGATGGTTTATTGATTGTGGATGACGTGTTTGACTCTGGCCGTAGTATCCATGCATTAAAAGAAAAACTCAGCCAACTGATGCGCCTGAATATGCCAACTGATATCCGTATCGCTTGCCCTTACTACAAGCCAAAAAATACCGCAGTGCCTTTAAAGCCTGACTATTACATCCATGCCTCTGAAGACTGGTTAGTGTTCCCGCATGAAGTCACAGGTTTAACGCCGGAAGAAATTGCCGAAGGTAAGGGCGATTTAAAGAATATCCAGCACCTGTTTAAATAGCTCGCGGCGAGATATAGACTATTTTCGCAATAAAAAAATGCGTTAACGATTAATCGTTAACGCATTTTTTGTTTTCTATATCGATGACTTATAAATCCATACAGTTAGCATAGTAAGTCACAGTGGCGGGCCAGTCGGAGAATACCCCAATCACACCGACATCTTTAGCTAACACATCGAGTAATTCAAAGGTATCGCCTTCATTATCTATGGCTTCGGTAATGCTTTGATAATAAAAGCCGCCGCCATTTTTTAATAAACCAGAACGTTCCAGCGACCAAGTGATGATCTTAAGCCCAGCGCCTTTGGCGGCCTTAGCGTATTCCGAAGGGATGATCTTTTTGTCCGCATCTAAGGCGACTAAAACCCAGAGTGGCGGTGCGATAATTTCGACGCCTTGGGTCTTCAAATCTGCCATTGATGGTGACCAAGTGGCAGAGTTTTGCGGATCGAAAGCGCTGTTATAATCGTATCTGTCATCGAGAAATACGGCTTGTTTCGCAAACTCAGGTGCATTGGCAACCCAATATTTGATGTCATCTAAGATAAATGATTGAGGGAATACTTGCGAAGCATCGACGCCGGCCGCCGTATATTCATCTAACATTTTTTGCGCGTAATCCTGCTGAGTAAAACCATCGAAAGGCATAGATACGCTGGCGGCTTTGAGCTCTGGCGTCATTTTCACGCCGGCTTTTTTAAACATTTCAATACTTTCAGCATGGGTCATCAAGGTGCCATTGCCAGCGTAGAGATCGGTGCGCCAGCTTGGGGTGCCATTGATGAATTCGGCCGCAGTGGTCGCTTTGGGATTGCTGCCTTCCATTTTACCCTTGAGGGTTTTAAATTCGGCGAGGGTGATATCGCTAGTGCAACAGGTCGCCGATGCGCTGACGCCATTGGCGGCATCAGCAGGAGTGAATGGGGTCGAGCATTTATTAGCCAGTTCAGGCACGGCTAAAATGTTGGTCGTGCTGGCAAGATCGCACTGTGAGTGGCGGCAAACTAAGGCTTTATCAGCGGTAAAAGTGACATCACACTCGACGATCCCCGCGCCCGAATCGATAGCCGCTTGGTAGGATTCCTTTGTATGCTCAGGAAATTGCATCGCAGCGCCACGGTGACCGATGGAAAACTCGCTGCGATAAAAATTGTCAGTGGTGCATTGCTCTAAGCGGGTTTTAAGTGCGCTGTCTTGCATTTGACGCACGAGAAATAAAGGTCTTTCTCCCACTTGAGCTGGAACAGGTTTGCTAGCGGGTGGCGTGACTTCTGTGTTGTTATCGTCACTATTGCAACCAGCTAATAAAGCGCTGGTGGCAATTAACAGGCCGAGTGAGAGCGACGAAATAGGGCGTAGTTTCATCAGATTTACCTATGAGTAATGATGTAAATTATTAATATTAATCAGAAACTCTAAAGTGTTAATGTGACTGAAAAAGCCTATTTTTATGACATAAACAAGAATATATACCGTTTGCACGACGATTATCTAAAGCATGCTAGCTTGCGATGAACAGCCATAGACAGAGGATGAGCGGGATATATGCGCAGTGTTGTTTTAGACTTGAGAATTGACTCCACTGGGCGAGTCGATGAAACTGGCATGAATATTTTCATCTGGGCGATCTTTCTGGGCCGAAATCAAGTACACTGCGCTCCTTTTGTTTTATGATGAGCGTTTGGTTCGCTTGATAAGACAAACGTGACAAGCATCATTTAGGAAATAGAGCAGAATGAGCAAGGGCAAAAAATACGATTTTCGCGTGACACAGGGCGACAAAGGTTGGAAAACTGAAATCACTCGTCGCATGACATCAACTAAAACGGTTGTGTCTAAAAGCCATGATGGTTTTGCGACCGAAGCCGAAGCGCAAGCTTGGGGCTTAACTGAATTACAAGTGTTTTTAGGTACGTTAACTGAGCGCAACAAACGTCGTTCAGAGAAACAAGCTAAAGCAAAATTAGCGGCAGCATTAGCGGCTGAAGCGGCAACCGATGCCGAAGATCTTGATGAAGATGATTTCGACGAAGAGTAACACTCATTCGTTTAAACTTGTCTTATCAAGCTAGTGTGACTGTTAGGGCGCGCATGACGTGTTCTGAAACGTCACTCTGGCTATGAATAACAAAAGGCGGATCTTAGGAACCGCCTTTTGTGTTTTTGTCGCTCAACCTCTTTGAGCTTATCAACTCATTTTTTCCTGTTCACTCCGCACGTTTTGGTCAATTGAGAGCCGTTATCGCTATAGTCTTGTTTTTAGAGAGTTTCAGCGCTATTGCGTATTCTATACCATTAATAAATAACGATAATTATTATCGTTTGGTTTACTTGGATTCGGGTCTGTGCTCATATGTAGAGAATTCGAACACACGTTTAATTTTATTAAGGTAAGGGAACTCCTATGAAACTACTTCAATCCAGTTTATTGCTGTGTTTGTCGGCTTCGGCAACCATGAGTTATGGCCAAGCCTTAGATGGAGAGGCGTTACGCTTGCTACAGGCTTCGCTAAAGGATTCGAGTTTGGATGCACAAGCTCAGTTAACCAATACTAAGCGGGCATTGGCGTTAGATTTGAGCCATCAATATGCGCAGCTTGCGCCTATCTTACAGACTGAAATAAATCAGTATCAGTTGGCAGTAAATGCCGATGACATTCTGTCTCAGCATAGGCTCAATGATAATGTGATCACCAAAGCCGATGCGTCGATTCGCCGAGTGAAGGGCTTAAGTGCCAAAGCAGATTCTCTGGTGCAAGTGCGTCTAGCAGATGAAACCATGTTAACCCCATGGCAGCAAGGTGAGTCACCTTTATTTGCCTATGAGCCCGATGGTGACGAGAGTCAGTGGGATTATATTGAAGCCTTTGATATTCATGGGCAAGTTCATCAATTAGACGTGTATAACCTACCGCAGCAGCCGGTGTTTGTGGTCGGTATCGATAGTAAAAAAGCCTTTGTGGCTGGCTTAGAGGTGATGCGGGCGACATTTGCCGAAGCACAATCGGCGAAAAAAGAGGGCGCGCTACTGAGCCGTGCGCAAACACAGGCGGTGGCAGACAAGCCTATTTCAACCACAGTGATCAAACAAATATCCTTGAAGGATGATCATGAGCCGTGGATTTCTGGTCGTGCCGAGATTTACGGCATAGTGACAGGGATTGACCCGAGCCGTGAAGAACCTGTGCTCGATATCGTCGAAATGCCCTATTTAGATTATGCGGATACGACCTATTATCCAAATCAAATCATCATCCATTGGGAGCGTTATCGTTGGGCGGCTGCGGACATGATCCTAATGGAGCATGACGATGGCACTAACTATAAAGTGTTGGCCTCTAAGTTGTTGGAAGCGGCAGAGCAGATCTTAAAGTCGATCCCCGATCCTGAAGCTCAGGGTTATGCGTTGATCCCGCAAATCACCAATGGTATTTTAAGTGTGATGCCGGATGCTTGGTTCACCAATGACGATGACTTTGTCGACGTGTATTACACCTTACAGGAAGGGGTTGAATATCCTAACTTGAACGGGGCTAACGGTAATGCGATGACGAGCTTTGCGCCATTAGTCATCCAATCAAGACCCTGATGAATTATTGCGGCTAAATGCAATAGCTGGAATGTAAAAGCGGATCCTAAGATCCGCTTTTTTGTTTTTATCACTTAACGTTAGGCTAAGCCATTCACCTTAAGCTTTTAGCTTGAAACTACCTTGCATAATCGCCCAGTGACCAGGGAAGCTGCAGAAGAATTGGTAAGCTTCAGTAGCGCTCATGCCTGCAGTGCTAAAGGTGATAGACGTTGATTCGCCACCGCCCACTAAATCTGTGTGTGCGATAACGCGCGTATCACCGGCTTTGACATAGGCTGCATCAGGACCGGCACTCATACCTTCAGTTGCGACGGCTGACATATCGGCTGCCTTAGTTAATACCCAGTTATGGCCCATAGCTGCTTTTGGCAAAGTGCCTGTGTGGGTTAAGGTTAAGGTCACTTCTTTACAGCTTGCAGGTACTGACAGCTCTTTAGTGTCAAATTGCATTGCATCAGTGGCGGCAATTTTCAGTTCACATTCGTTGGCACTCGCTTGGCTAGCGAATAATAATCCTAGGCCGATTAGGCTAGTGCTGGTCACGTTACGTAAAGCTGTGCTTTTTGCTTTCATCTGGTACTTCCTTAGTTGAACAAGGGTAGCCGAGTCCTTTTGACTCGGACATGCGCCTACCAGAATAAGCAATCTTCATTAAATGGGAATGAAATCAGCGTGTAAATTATGTATATGCAACTTTCGTTTGAGTGCTGCATTCTCAGTGACTGCAAAATTCTGTAACGGCAAAATCGCTAGCGGTACACATAGACGAGCGAGTACTTAGCTGGAACCAACTAAATACTCGCGGATTATCATTAATGGCTTTGATTTATAGCTTTGATTTATAAATGATAATTTAGAAAGTATGACTCAGGGCGTCTAACTCAAAGTCGCTTACTTTTTTTAGTACGAAAGCTCCTGTCGATAGGGGATAGCACGCTGTGCGCCTTGGCGAGTCACAGTAATGGCACTGGCCGCATTGGCAAATCCCACGGCGGCGGCAATCGACATGCCTTCGCTCAAGCCAACGACTAAGGCGCCGTTGAAAGTATCTCCTGCGGCGACTGTGTCTATGGCTTGCACTTCAAGCGCGGGTACTAGCCCAGTAAAACCTGGGCTGCTGATATATGCGCCGCGACTGCCTAAAGTGATCACCACAATCCCTACACCTTGCTGGTGGAGGAGCTGCGCAGCCATTTGGGCATCATCGAGATGATTTATTTCAACCCCTGTTAAGGCTTCTGCTTCTGTCTCATTAGGCGTAATAACATCGACCCATTTGAGTACATCGTGCCCAAGGGCGGTCGCTGGGGCGGGATTTAATACCGTAGTCACGCCAAAGGTTTTTGCCATTTGTAATGCCTTTGCCACTGTGGCAGCAGGCGTTTCTAGTTGAATTAAAAGGAATTGAGCACGGGAAAACAGAGCATAGTGATTTTCTAAGTCATCGGGTGAAAGAGTGGCGTTGGCTCCCGCAGCAACACCTATGGTGTTTTCACCGTTGTCACCGATAAAAATCATCGCTGTGCCTGTACTCTGCTCCGCTATCTGGCTAATACCTTCTGTACTGATGCCATCTTTGATCCAGCTTTGACGCATATCATCGCCGATACTGTCTTGGCCGAGGTGGCAGATAAAGTCAGTGCGGGTGCCTGATTTAGCTAAACGCGCGCAGGCGACGGCTTGGTTGGCTCCTTTACCTCCCTGTTCGAGTCGATAGTCTCGGCTCATCAAGGTTTGCCCTGCTGCGGGCAGGTACTCAAATTTCATCACATGGTCGGCATTCGCACTGCCGATAACGAGTATCTGGCTCATAGAAAACTCACTGTTATTTTCATCTGCGATTGAGATAAGTTGGATCATAGACACGTAAACTGTCTACCAGTAAATCGACAAAACCGAGTCTGTCGAGCCCAAACAGCACAGTCGCATTGGCGGGTTTGCCAGTGAGTTGATAGCGATCAACCACTGTCATGCCTAAGGTCAGCTCGCTTTGGGTTTCAATCCCGACCCAACAATCTTGTGCTTCAAACAGTTCAGGTTTGAGCAACCAAGCGATAGTGCAGGGGTCGTGCAGAGGTGCACCAATAAAGCCCCATTTAGGATCTCTGTGGTAAATCATAAAGAAATCCAATAACTCGGCGACGCACTGAGCAATTGGATTTGGGATGGCGCGAATCCGTTCTATGTCTGCATCCATGATTTGCGCTTGATGAGTCACATCGAGCCCGCACATAGTGATGGGAATGCCTGACTTAAAGACAATATCGGCGGCTTCGGGATCGACAAAAATATTAAACTCGGCGGCAGGCGTCCAATTGCCGACACCGGCTGCGCCGCCCATTAGCACAATACGCTCGATTTTAGGGTGTAGCTCGCTGTGACTCGCCAGTAAAAGGGCGATGTTAGTCAGCGGCCCAGTAGGCACTAAAGTCACTGGCTGAGTGCTTTGGCGGATTTGCTGCGCCATCAGTTCAACGGCTGTTATGGCTTGTGGACTGAAGCTCGGTTCGGGTAATGCTGGGCCATCGAGGCCAGTCTCGCCGTGAACATTGTCGGCGATAATCAGTTCACGTGTTAGCGGTTTAGTGGCACCGCCTGCGACTGGGATATCACCTCGGTTTAACAGGGTTAAGATCCGCAGGGCGTTGTTGAGGGTTTTATCTGGGGTTTGATTGCCAGCGCTAGTCGTGACGGCAAGGGGAACGAGGTCTGGGTGAGCTAAGGCTAAGATCAGCGCGATAGCATCGTCATGGCCGGGATCGCAATCAAGAATGATGTGACGAGTCATACTGTTACTCCTTTAAACAGCGGTACTGGATGCTTAGAATAGCATGCCATAAGTTAGGCGCTAGCCTGTGGAGGGCACTTGCAGAGTAAACTGTGAGCATTTTCGTCTTTTTATCAACAAGCTGCTAGAATTCTGCCCATTTTTGACATTAGGCGATGTTAGGTTATTTCATCTTCGCTCTGTCTGCTGCACAACATTGAATGACATCTCCAAGCAAATACAAGGAAATAAGTAATGCTCACTCATCGAATCACTTGGCCTAAGGCTTTACTCGCGGGCATGGTTGCCATGCAGATCTCTGGCTGTAGCGAGCCTCAACCTATGGCCATAGTGGAAAGTAATAACGAGTCATTGCTGCAGTTTGATAACGGTAAACTCATCCAATTTAAGGAAAAACCGAGTCCGCAGTATCGTCATATTCCCTGTGATTTACCCGCAGTAAATACCGTTGTAACAAATGATATGGCAGTGGCTGCTATCACCCCCAATGGTGATGTGGTCACTTGGGGTAATAGTTTTAGTGGAGGCGATAGTCGTGAAGTTGCTGCGGAGCTTAAACACGTCAAACAAGTCGTGCCTATAAAGGAAGGTTTTGCCGCACTACGTGAAGATGGCACTGTGGTGTACTGGGGACGTGCAGGGAAACTGAGCCTCGACAAAGCCCTGCAAAGTCGAATGACAAACATCACTAAACTCTATGCTAATCGTGAGGCGGTAGCCGCACTCGATGCTAGTGGAAAAGTGCACACTTGGGGTTATGGGCCCGAAGGCGGCAATAGCCAACATGTGCAGGATAAACTGTTTGATGTCGTGGATATTTTTGCTGAAGGACGAAGTTTTACTGCTCTTAAAAAAGACGGAAGCACTGTGATTTGGGGGCAAGTTGAACGGTCAACCAATATGAAAAAGCTGCTGCCACAGTTAATGGATGTTGTGAGTGTTGAATATACCCAAGGAACTTATGCAGCTCTAAAAAAGGATGGCAGCGTCGTAACTTGGGGGCAGAGTAGTGATGTTTATTCTATTCGCAGTGCGCTACTGGATGTCGCGAGTATTACGTCAAATAGCTGTGCTTTTGCAATCTTAAGTCCAACGGGTGAGGCGCACTTTTGGGGCAATGAAACGAACTGTGGTATCGATTGGCTCAAACAAACGGATATTAAAGGCGTGAACAGTATTGTCAGTGTTGGCACGGGATTTTTGTTGCTGCGTGACAATGCCGTACCGCAAATCCTTGTCGATGATAGTGACTACGCCTATCTATATGGTTTTCACTATGCCCAAGACATTCTCAATCGGTATTGGCAGGAGGGAAGCAAAATCACCATAGGTTCAGCATCATTTGTATTCACCCGTCCTGACGGCAAAGTCGTGCCAGTAGGCTATAGGGCTAACCTAGAAAATGTCGAGAAGCTCATAGAACGCATCCCGCGATTAACTTGGTTAGCGAGAGCGGGTGAGGGTTATGTCGGGATCAGTGAAAAGGGGGAATGGGTCTCTTGGTCGATGAATAACGAGATGTTCGCCAAATCTCCGCTACCGCCTGCCGATTCGTTGGTGATTAAGCCGCTGGATTTTACCCCTGTTATCCAATGCGAAACGCCAGAGCAACGGCAGGCGATTCTGAGTCAGGAAAGGCCTAAACCTGAAGTCAAAATGTGGTTGTTTAGCGAATAGCACTAACCTTTTTTACCATCACGGCGCAGATAAACGGAGTATTTCTCTGTTATTCAAGCCGTGACAGTGATTATTTCTTTCAAAGTGGCAGTTAATCTAAGCTTTTGACTGTTTTCAATCTGGGTTCTTCGCTAGAATGCTGGGTGTTTTCTGTTCAATTTCATGATGTCGTATTAATTAGTATTAGTTATAAGTGCGATACAAGGATGATAAGTATGAAATTAGCATTGTGTTCACCTATTGGATTATTTCAAGGTGCCAGTGTGTTGTTACTCTGCAGCTTAATTGGCTCAGAGCCTGTTCAAGCCACATTAGATATGCCCCGGAGCGAAAGCGGCGTTGCTCATACCCATGTATTGCCCGTATTTGGTCAGCAATTAGGGTTCAATCTGCCTGCGGGCTGGAAGCAGGCTTATCATGAGGAGCAAGCAGGCATGTTTATGGCAGAGTTTGTGCCAGAGCAGGAAGCATTAACCCAGTGGAGTGCACTATTTTGCGTGCAGGGCTTTAAGGATATGGCCGAGAGTATTAGCCCTGAGCGTTTTTTAGATGCGATGGCCCAGACCTATAAATCGACCTGTGACGGCGAAGTGGTGTACCAGAAGCTCGGCGAGACTGAAGTTGATGGACACGAGGGATTTAAGGCTATTTTAGGCTGTACAGCCATGCCCAATATCCACAATGCCACGCAAGTGAATCCCAAAGCCTATGCTTCGATTCCTCAAGGGGAAATTGGCTACTATACGGTTGTTAGTGGCAATAAAGATTTGTATCTACTGCATAAGTCGATGCGAGGTGCCGTTTTTTCTGCCGATAAACCACCACTGCAGGCAGATAATAGCCAAGATTTTATCTCCACTTTAGTCCCATTCTCCTTGAAGTAGGCTGTAGACGCTCGCTTGAGTTTGATGGACTTTCATCCGTATAGACGTCTATAATGCGCGCGCTCAGGCTCTATAATGTGCTGAGCCTTAAGGGAGTATCGCTGTTTTATTGATGGCTGTGCCCTATGAATCAAATTTTTAGTCAACCTTCTGAGGTGCTTGCGTGCGAAAGCCGCGAGATAATCGGGAAGCCAGTGAAATTCTGGCACTGCCCCCGCAACGGTAAAAGGTGAGAGAAGACCGCGTTTGATTGGTGTGTTCAAGACAGAACCCGATAGTCAGAATGTTAAAGGTCAGTCTAGCGTTAATTCTATTTTTACGGATTAACATAGCCTAAGTCCGGAGACCGGCCCTAAAGGTGTTTTTGAGATTTCGGTGGGCAGATCTCAAAATGCGATAGTCACTGTCAGTATCTTTTACTGAATGAACAGTATCGTGGCGCTAATGCCCCGTTTTCCTTGCAGGAGTTAAAGGTAAAATGGGAACAAATCCAACAAAAATCGCGCTGCTGATCGGTAGCCTTTGCAGTTTTTCCGTTATCGCGCCCGTTATGGCGGCTGACGCTAGCAGCACAGCGAAAGTCGACGAGCATCTTGTCGTGATCGGCCGCTCTGACAATACCCCGTTAAATATTGCCGCGAATGTGAATGTGATTGACGCTGCGGCGATTGAAATGAGCGGTGCCACTAGTGTGACTGAAGTTTTACGCGGTCAAAGTGGTATTCAAATTTCAGATAATAACATCGGTACTAGTTTTGCGATGCGTGGCTTTAGCGCCAGCACTGCTGTGAATAACACGCTGATTTTACTTGATGGTCGTCGCCTCAATAATATCGATATCGCTGCCCCTAGTCTTAATGCCATTCCGCTTAATCAAGTCGAGCGCATCGAAATTTTATCGGGTAGTGCGGGTGTGCTTTATGGTGACCAAGCCGTGGGCGGGGTGATTAATATTGTCACTAAATCTCCTGAAAATACTGGCGGCAGCGTGCAGTTATCCGGCGGCAGCTTTGATACCTATGAAGGTCGTGGTGATGTCTCTGGCGCGATCAACAAAGATTGGCGTTACTTTTTCACTGGTAGCTATAACCAAGGTGACAACTATCGCAAACATAATGCTAACGAAACCGGCTCTATTCTTGGCCGCATTCAATATAAAACGGCCACAGACTCGTTCTTCGTTGAAACCAGCTATTACGATGATGACCGTGAAAATCCTGGCTCGCTTACAAAAGATCAATTTAAAGACAACCCACGTGACTCTGGGAACGATAAGCAATATTCTCACGAGATGACCACTGCGGCGCGCACGGGTTATCAGCATCAGCTTAATCAAAATTGGGCTTTAGCAGCGGATTTAGATTATAGCGATACCTTAGTGTCTTCTTTTAATTGGGGGGCGAACAGCCATAACACGCGCTCACTGTTGATGTTTAGTCCTAAAGCGTTAGCGAACTACAGTACCCGTCAAGGTGAGCTAAACCTAGTCACAGGTTTAGACATCAGCCGTGGTAAGGCTGATTTTGACACTATGGCGCGCAGTAATGTGCAGCAAACACAAAGTGCTTACTTACAAGCCACTGTTCCATTAAGCCATACCCTAAGTTATGTTGTGGGTGGGCGATATGCGCGGGTGACCGACGAGTTAGTCGATCGCAAAGTTTATCCTAATGGTATCGATTTAGATGAAGATGCGACAGCATTTGAGTTTGGCCTAAACTACCGTCCTAGTACGGAGCACAGATTCTATCTGCGTGGCGATGAAAACTTCCGTTTTGCCAAAGTGGATGAGCAAGCTTATACCCCTAAAGATGTGTTTGGCTTAAAGCCGCAGACGGGCCGCTCCTACGAAGCGGGTTGGGATTGGACTCTTGCGAGCCAAACTCTACGAGTGAGCCTATACCGTCTCGATTTGGAAGATGAAATCGTGTTTGATCCTAGCGCGGAGACACCTCCAAATGGAGATTTCCAAGGCGCTAACGTCAATGCCGACGCTTCTCGTCGTTATGGCGCCAGTGCCGATTGGGATTGGCAGGTGACTAAAGCGCTGCAGCTCGGGCTAGAGTATAACTATATCGATGCTGAATTTACTGACGGTAACAATGATGGCAAGGAGCTGTCTTGGGTGGCAAAACACACAGGACGCGGTTATGTCAGCATGGATTTTGCTGAGCATTTCCAAGTATTTGCCGAAGCAATTTATACTGGTAACCGCTTTATCGAAGGCGATAACGGTAACGAAGGCGATAAGTTATCTAGTTACGTGCTTGGTAATTTAGCCTTGAACTACAATCGTGATGCTTGGCTTGCCAGTCTGCGTATCGATAACCTATTCGATAAAGACTATGTTAGCGCAGGTTATTACGGTGGCCTTTGGGGTGATAGTTATTACTCTGGTCGAGGCCGTGATATTCGTTTAACCCTTGGTTATCGTTTTTAATATCTGATTATATAAGCTATTTTGCAGCCTTTAAATGAATATAAAGGCTGCTTTTGCTATTATCTATTCTTAAATTGTTTATCTTGTTCTTCTTTATTTAGCGGTTTAATACCAAGATAATATTCATAGCTATTTTTATCATTATTATCGGCAGACATCTCATTTTTATTATTAACTTCTTTCGATGTATTGTCTTCTTTTTTTGCATACATAGTTAATTTAGGCTTAGTCTGTTTAGACTTGGTCTCCTCTGCAGCTGACTTATTCGCTATACTTTTAATCTCTTCATTGTCAGTAGCGGGTTTGTCTTCTATCTTGCCAAATTTATAGTTAAAAATAGCATTGGTTTCTACTGTTTCAATGGTTGATTTTTTCATGGTTTTGTATGATGCGACAATACCATGCTTACCTAAGGTAACTTCGGGATAAATTTTCTTACCTGTACCAACCTTTGCACCATCGACATACCAGTCTGCATCAACGTTGCTCGTTAGGGTAATCACTGTGGACTTAAGGCCCAGTTTTTCATTGAGTAATGATTCTATTTTGTTGTTATATGACGGCTTAAACGTCATGTTAACTCTATAATGCAGTTCTCCATTCATATTCATACTAGCATCAATAACCTTGTATGATAGTAGTACACTTTTATCGCTAAGGAATGGATTTGAATTAATCGTATTTTTAACTGTATACTTTTCGGTATCTTTTAAACAATCATTTATAGATTGAAATTTAGAACAAGTCATAGAGCTTTCTAGGTCAATTGACTTAACACTATCAGCACTGGATAACTCAGCAACAATACGATTAACTATTTCTTTTTTTAATGCAAAAAGTTGTGCGCTTCTTTGAGTTCGTTGACTATTAACAATTTCGTACTGTTTTAATATATCTTGATAGTTTTCTTTGTTTTTAACTTCGTCTTCGACCGATTTCTTTTCAAGTGAATCAATGTTCTTTACTAAGGTTTCGATTTCTTTGAAGTAATTACTCGGGTCACTTTCTGTTAAAATGGCATTGGGTAATGCCAATATTGCCTTGTTATAATGCTCTTTCTCGTTTTTGATGTTTGTTAATAGTGATTCATAATCATATTCACTTTTCTTATGATTAGATAAGCGGTCATTAATAGATATTAACAAGTTATCAATATCAAACTTTTGTTCGATTTGGTTTACTGATTGGTTTTCAGTTGCAGTTATCAACTCTAAGGCGTACGAGTTACTTGCACACAAGCACAACAAAGCAATGGTAAATTTACTGTATCTCACGTTTCTCTCCGATATTTTATCTGAAACAGTCAAAACAGCTTACTATTTCAGTGCTTTGAGCAAAAAACTCTACGTTTGGGCCATGATACTTAAGTTGATTTTTCTTTTCAAATGGATTGTTTGTTTGCCAATTCCAAATAAAGACATTTCCACTTTGATATCAGTTTGAGGCTCAATTGTATCCTTTGATTGAGTCATCTTATATTGGCAAGATTCTCATGACCATGATACTAAATGATGCTCATTACAGAACAATTGTTGCTGAAAACTGTGGCACTAGAGTGATGAGTAGTAATGAGCTAAAAGTCGACTATGTAGCGGGAATGCTATGCTTCAACACTGATGTTGAATTGGTCATTGTAAGTGAGAGGCATATTGCAATGAAATGCGAATGGGTGTCGCTTACCCTCGTTGTAGAAATAGAGATAAATTATTAGACGGACAGGCTCGTGACGACTTGAAGAATGGAAATGTTAAAATTGTTTTAAAACATGGGATTATATCTCCACCTCCAGCACCTTATTTGCTTCACCATTTGATGTTACATATAAGGTAGTCATTTTTTATTCTTTTCGTTAGGCTATTGTGCGACTTAGTACTGAAATTCTTTAAATTTTGGGTATGATGTGAAGAGTAACCGAATCATCTTATTGTTAATAAACAGGTGCAAAGTGTCTTATGACTGATCTTGAGCAACAGGTTTTTACTCAAGTTAGAGCTATTATAGCGAATGAAGAGCAAGTGATTGGCCGCCGAGGGATTTTAATTCCACTCAAAAAAGCGATCCTTGCTGAAGGCGACATTCGTAACGTGATCGACATCATCTCGAGTGACCCCGCATTGGCGGCGCACATGCTAATGCGCAGCAATTCCGCACAGGCATCAGGGGTGATTAACCCTAAGACTCGCTCCTTGAAAGAAGCTTTAGTCCGCTTAGGTCAAGTGAATATCTATCGCTATGCCTTTACGTTTTATCTGCAAGAGCGTCTCGATGAGCTGCCACAGCCCTATAAAAAGTTGGTCCAAGGTTATTGGAAGTTGACTGAAGATATTGCAACGGATGCGGTGGACAGTTTAGCGGATATGGAAGGCGTCGAGGTTGATGCTGATGAAGTGCAAACCTTGGCCCTGTTCAGTGTGTTCGGCCAAATTATCGCGCTCACGGCCTTTGCGTATTTAAATGCTAATGCCGAACAATCATTCCCTTTAAGCGTGATTAAGTCATTGATTGATAATCAACAGCAGACATTGACGATAGAATCATTCGAAGCGTTAGATCTCGATCAGGATTTGCGTCAAGAGTTTATGATTGCCCATAATTTGCGTCAGACCCGTAATTCGAATTCCCCTGGTTTAATCCTGCGCCGCGTATTGTCTATGCGTGGTCTATTGATGAATCCGCTGTAATATTTAGATGCGACAAATAACGGTTTGAACGAATAAAATAACTATTTAATTCAATAAAAAAAGCCTGCATTCGCAGGCTTCTTTATTAGATTTCACCCGCATTAATTAGTCTTCTGCTGGCGAGATAAACCTTCACTCGCCACCAGTTGTAACCAATTTTGGATCAATGTTGAGTTACCACTATGGCGGCGATAGGCGCCAAATAGAGGCCGTTTTAAGCCTTCTTGTCCTAGCTTTACCGTAGTAAGGCTTAAGCCGTGACCTTCATTTATCGACCAGTTCGGCAGGGCAGCGATACCATCTTTGCAGGCGATACGTTGCAATAACATCATGGTCAAATCACAGGTTTTTTGCTCACCCGCTTCTATGCCCGCAGGTTCTAAAAAGTGGCGATAAATGTCTAAACGCGTCAGCGGTACGGGATAGCTAATTATCGGTAAACGCGCTAATTGCTTAGGGCTGACATAGGGCTCTTTCGCTAGCGGATGATCTTTAGCAACCACTAACTTTACTTCAAAATCAAACAAATGCTGATAAGCAAGTGAATGCCCAGGCACAGGATCTGAGGTCAGCACTATATCCAGTTCGCCCATTTCTAGGGCATTGAGCGAGTCAAACAAGTGACGGCTCGACAAGTCTAACTCGGCTTGGGGATGTTCTTGTCTAAATTGCTCCATCACAGGCATTAACCAGCGAAAACAGCTGTGACACTCAATGCCGACACGTAACTGATTGGTTTCGGTTTCAAGGCCATTCTTAAGATCTGTCTCGGTTTCTAGCACCTTAGGCAAAATTTCTTCCGCGAGATGAAGCAGACGCGCACCTTCTTGGGTGAATGACAGCGGCTTACTTTTACGCACAAAAATAGGCGAGTTAATCCTTTGCTCCAACTCCTTTATTTGGTGGGAGAGGGCGGATTGAGTGACAAAACGTTTTTTGGCTGCGCCCGCCAAACTGCCACTTTCCTTCAGGGCCATTAAGGTTCGCAGATGTCTTAGTTCGATCATGTTCACTCCAGGTGAAATTCGCTCATGTTGTGCTTGAAATCAATTCGGTTGCTGGAATAGAGACTAACACAATAAACTTCTAGACGTCCAGACGCCCATTGTTATTTATCAAGGCGGAAATACTGAAAAGTGCCAAGAGAACACAATCTGGTGGGTGCAAGTGCCGAATTTGGCTTATCTCAAATAAAGGAAGATAGGGTATGCAATTAAATAGTCTTGGGTTTCCCCGTATCGGGCGTCGACGTGAATTGAAATTTGCTTTAGAAAAATACTGGCGTGGTGAGAGTACTCAAGCCGAATTATGTGAAGTAGCGAGTGAACTGCGCCGTACCCATTGGCAGTGGCAAACCGCAGCGGGCATCGAGCAAGTACCCGTGGGGGATTTTGCCTTTTACGATCAAGTATTAACCCTGAGTGCGACCTTGAATGCCATCCCTGATCGCCACCGCGGCGAAGGCGCTATCGATCTCGATACCTTATTCCGTGTTGCCCGCGGCAGAGCGCCGACAGGCCAAGATGCGCCAGCCTCTGAAATGACCAAGTATTTCAATACTAATTATCATTATTTGGTGCCAGAGCTGACGCAAAACCAAGAGTTTTCGATTGCTTACGAGCAGTTTTTTGATGAAGTCAGCGAAGCGCAAGCGCTAGGCTATAAAGCCAAACCTGTTCTACTCGGTCCAGTCAGTTACTTATACCTTGCTAAAACCGTCGGCCAAGAGTTCGATAAGTTAAGTTTATTACCGAATTTATTAACGGCTTATGCTGATATTCTGGCGCGTTTCGCCGCCCAAGGTGTGGAATGGGTACAGTTAGATGAGCCTGTGCTGGCATTAGAATTAGACCTGCATTGGCAAGCGGCGATGACTAAGACTTATCAAGCATTAAGCACTGCTAACGTTAAGGTTCTCTTAGCGAGTTATTATGGCGGTATTGCGCATCATCAAGCCCTCGTATCTGCCTTGCCTGTTGCTGGTTTGCACTTGGATTTAGTTACGGCGCCAGAACAACTGGTTGTGTTTGCAAATGCGTTGCGCAGTGAGCAAATTTTGTCGGTGGGCGTGGTTAATGGCCGTAACGTGTGGGCGGCAGAAATCGATTTGATTGCCGAGCGTATTGGCGCAGTGGCGCGTGATTTAGGCGATCGTCTGTGGATTGGCACATCATGTTCATTGCTGCACAGCCCAGTCGATTTAGATGTTGAAGTCAAACTATTACCTGTGCTGCGTAAACAGTTAGCCTTTGCTAAGCAGAAACTGTTGGAATTGAGCAAAATTCGCCAATTATTGTTGGCGCCTAATTCGGATGAAGCACAAAAAATCAGTGCTTTTTGTATCGCTCGTCGTCAAGCCAAAGCACAGGCTGCGGATAAGCAAGTGATTGAGCGTGTTGCGGCATTAACCACTGCGGATTACGAGCGTGTCAGTGATTTCAGCGTACGCCAAAGCGTGCAGCAGCAAAAATACCGTTTACCCCTGTTACCCACTACGACCATAGGTTCGTTCCCGCAAACACCCGCTATTCGAGGATTACGCAGCCGCTGGCGTAAGGGCGAGATAAGTGATGCTCAGTATACTGAGCAGTTACAGCAAGTGACCCGCGATACTATCGAACGCCAACTAAAACTGGGTATCGACGTACTCGTGCACGGTGAAGCCGAACGTAACGACATGGTGGAATACTTTGGCGAGCAGTTAGCTGGCGTTGGTTTTAGTAAAAATGGCTGGGTACAAAGTTATGGCTCACGTTGTGTTAAGCCACCCTTGATTTACGGCGATGTGAGTCGTCCAAAAGCTATGACAGTCGAGTGGGCTGAGTTTGCCCAGAGTCTTACCGACAAGCCCGTAAAAGGCATGTTGACGGGGCCTGTGACAATTCTGCATTGGTCATTCGCCCGTGAAGATATCAGCCGCGATGCGATTGCGACACAACTGGCGCTGGCGATTCGTGATGAAGTGGTCGATTTACAAAATGCGGGGATTGGCATTATTCAAATCGATGAGCCCGCCTTTCGTGAAGGTTTGCCATTGAAGCAAAGTGAGTGGCAAACCTATTTAGATTGGGCGGTGAATGCCTTTAAACTCAGCGCTGCTGGCGTGACTGATGAGACTCAAATCCACACTCACATGTGTTACAGCGAGTTTAACGACACGATTGCCGCGATTGCTG